>NZ_JBFAZH010000145.1:0-10565 GCF_040681735.1 Actinoplanes sp. NPDC051633
GTCCTGCGGTGTAGCGGGCGCGCCGGCTGCCGGCGGCCGGATCGTTGCCCCACACCCGGGTGGCGCGCAGCACGGCGGCTGCGCTGTCGCGGACGTCGCGGGCGCTCAGGGTGGCGGGCGGCTCCATCGCCAGAAATGACAGGACGTGCAGGGCGTGGCTCTGCAGCATGTCGACCAGGGCGCCGGCCCGGTCGTAGTAGCCGGCCCGGCCTTCCAACGCCAGGCTCTCGTCGAGCAGGATGTCGATGCCGGCCACGTGGGTGGAGTCGAGGACCGACTCGAGCATCCGATTGGTGAACCGCAGGCCGAAGATGTTCAGCACCGTGGACAACCCGAGGTAGTGGTCGACGCGGTAGATCTGGTCCTCCGGCACCAGCCGGGTGATGCTCTGGTTGAGCATGTCCGCGCGCGCCGCGTCGCTGCCGAACGGCTTCTCCATCACCAGCCGCGTGCCCACCGGCAGCCTGACCTCCTCGAGTGCCCGGCAGGCCTGCTCGGCGACGGCGGGCGGCAACGCGAAGTACAGGACCAGCGGGCCCGGTGGGCGCGCCTGCAGCAGTCGGTTGAGGTCCGCCGGTGCCGTAACGTCGGCCTGCACGTAACGGGCGGTGCGCACGACGGTGTCGATGGACGGCGTGGCTTCCACCTGGCCGGCGAAGGCCTGCCGCACGCGGGCGCGCCACTGATCGTCGTCCCAGTCGGCGCGGTCACTGCCGATCAGATGGATCTCGAGGCCCCGGCTGCGGACCAGTCCGGCCAGTCCTGGCAACAGCAGGCGGGTGGTGAGGTCGCCGGCAGCGCCGAGCACCACGAGCGAAGGCGCGGAATCCGTTCCGGTGCGGTCGCCGTCGGCCGGTGGTTGCTCGGGTGCGGTCATCCATCCACTGTGTCAGCTTCCCGGGTCGGCGCGTCAAGACCACAGTTGTCCGCGCGGAAGCGCAGCGGCTGCGCCATAGTGGGGGAGCCCGAATTTCGGCGTCCGGGAGGTCGGGATGGGTGTGGAGCAGGTGACCGGGCCCGTGGCCTTCCACGGCGAGGGCCCGGTGTGGCACCCCGGCTGGGGCGGGCTGCGGTTCGTGGACATGCTGGCCGGAGACGTCCTGCGCCTGGCGACCGACGGCGCCGTCGAGCGCCGCCACGTCGGGTCCGTGGCCGCCGCGGTCCGGCCGCGGCAAGGCGGTGGCGCGGTGATCGGGGTGGAGCGCGGCTTCGCGCTGGAGGATCCCGACGGGACCGTGACGACGTTGCCGCAGGTGTGGAGTGACCCGGGCGTACGGATGAACGAGGGCGGCTGCGACCCGGACGGGAGGTTCTATTGCGGATCGATGGCCTATGACCAGTCACCCGGCGCGGCGTCGGTCTATCGGCTCGCCCCGGACGGTTCCGTGGAGGTGGTGCTGGAGCGGGTCACGGTTTCCAACGGACTGGAGTGGAGCCCGGACGGATCACGGGCCTACTACAACGACACCGCCACGTTCGCCATCTCCGTGTTCGACTACGACCCCGGGCTCGGGCTGACCAACCGGCGCACGTTCGCGCGGCTGCCTGACGGTGGGCGCCCCGACGGGCTGACCGTGGACGCCGAGGGCGGCGTGTGGACGGCGGTGTCCAACGCCGGCGCGGTCTACCGGTACAGCGCCGCGGGGGTGCTCGAGGAGAAGCTTGCGGTACCGGCGCGAAAGGTGACCGCCTGCACCTTCGGCGGCGACCATCTCGATCAGCTGTTCATCACCACGTCGCAGGAGAACGTCGACACCCGGGAGGACCCGCTGGCCGGATCTCTGTTCCGGGCCGACGTCGGGATCACCGGCCTTCCGGTACGCGTCTTCGCCGGCTGAGCTTCGGGGCCCGCGCCGGGCAGGCCGTGCCGGTCACCGCGTCGACGCGCCGGCGCGGCGGGCCTGGGTCTCGGCGACCATCGTGGCGAACGTCTGCTCGGTCAGCGGATACCGGAAGAAGATCAGGATTCCGATCAGGATGAAGACGACCGGGATGAAGCCGGAGGCGTACCGGATGGCGTCCAGTGCATCCTCGCTCTGCGTCGCACTGCCGCCGATGTACCCGCCGAACGCGATCGCGTACGCGGCGACCGCACCGCCGACCGCCTGGCCGAGCTTGCGGGTGAAGGAGAACAGGGCGTAGGTGATGCCCTCGGTACGCACGCCGGTCCGCCATTCGCCGTACTCGACGGTGTCGGCCTCCAATGCCCACATGAGGGTGTTGATGCCGGCCGTGGAGATGCCCATGATCCCGAAGAAGGTCATGGACACCCACGGTGTCGACGGTGGTGACACCGAGATGCCGATGCCGGCCAGCAGCCCGATGGCACCGAAGGACAGGAACGCCTTCTTCTTGCCGATCGAGCGGACCAGCCGGGGAATCAACGGCGCGACGACGAAGATCGCCCCGACGCTGAGCACCGTCAGGGCGGTGAGCAGGTTGGCGTTGCCGAGGACATCGCGGGCGTAGTACACCTGCACGGTCTGCAAGGAGAACAGCGCCGTCAGGAACGCCAGCGAGGCCAGGCAGAGCATGATCAGCGGCTTGTTGCCCTTGAGCGTGGTGAAGCTCTGCTTTCCGCTGACACTGGGCACGTCGCGCTGGACCGCCTCACGGGCGGTGACGAACAGGAGTAGATACAGGCCGAAGCCGACGACTGCGAAGATGGCCGTGGTGATCAGCAACGACCGCTGGAAGCCGTCCGGGTCACCCTTGTACTGCTGGATCTGCGGGGCCACGACGAAGGCCAGCATGATCGTCGTGACCGCTGTGCCGATCATCCGGAAGCTGGCCAGCTTGGCCCGCTCGCCCGGGCGTTGCGTCATGGCCGCGGCCAGTGAACCGTACGGAATGTTTACCATGCTGTACGCCAGCCCGAGCAGGCCGTATGTCACATAGGCGGCGAGCAGCTTGGTGCCGCTGCCGGAGAACAGGTTCGGCACGGTGAACGTGGCGACACTCAGCAGCAGCACCGGAAGGCCCGCGAAGAGGAAGAACGGCCGGAACTTGCCCCACCGGGTCATCGTCTTGTCGATGACCCGACCGGCGAAGATGTCCGCGAAGCCGTCCCAGACCCGGATCACGAGGAACAGCGTGCCGGCCGCGGTGGCGCTGATCCCGACCACGTCGGTGTAGTAGATCAGCAGGAAGAACGACGTCATCGAGAACGCCAGGTTGTTGGCCGAGTCGCCCGCGGCGTACCCCAGGTACTGCATCGCGCCGAGCTTGCGAGCAGCGGTGGCCGGCCCGGCGATGGCGGTATTCATGGCGGTCAGGCCTTCCGGGTCGGGTGGTTCGCCGATGTCACCTCCATTGGGCGCGCTCCGCGCATTCAGGTCAACGGATTGCTCTCGGTTGAGTGTCCGCTCCGAACACTTGCCGTTGCCCCGGCGGCGGCCCACGATGAGGACGGACCATTGCCGTGCCGGTAGGAGGTCGCGTCAATGTCGACACCCCAGCCCGGCCGAGCCGCTCGGCCGGTCGTGACGATCTTCGAGTCCTACGGTTCCGGGGCGGACGAGGTCGGCCCCCGGGTCGCCGAGGCGCTCGGAGTGGCCTTCCACGCCCAGGCGTTCTCGTCCGAGCAGCTGGAGCAACCCGCGGGGCAGGACGAGGGCCTGCTGTCCCGCGTCTTCGCCGCGATGGGCGGATCCTATGCCGCCCTGGACGGACCGGCCGTGGCGATGGCCCAGCGCGACGAGCATGAGCTGCTGCTCCGCAACACCGACTGGGTCACCGACACCGCCCGCTCCGGGGCGGTGATCATCGGCCGGAACGGGGCCTTCATCCTGGCCGGATGGCCGGGGGCGCTGCACGTGCGGCTCGATGCGGCGGTGCCGCGGCGGGTCGAGCGGGCGGCACGGACCCATGGGATCAGCCCTGAGCGGGCCGCCAAACGGCAGCGCCGCGAGGACGAGGTGCGAGCGGACATGTCCATCCGGTTGTACGGCTGGGACCCGCGCGACCCCACCAGGTACGACCTCGTGCTGAACACCGGCACGCTGGGCCTGGACGCCTGTGTCGACATCATCGTCCACGCCGGCCGGGTGAAGGCGACGCCGACCGCCTGACCGCATCCACCCACGGAGGGTTTGTCGTGTCCGATAGCGCAGCGCCCTGGACGGATCCTTCCCTCTCGCCTCGCGAGCGTGCCGAGAAGCTGGTCGGCGCCATGACGCTGGAGCAGAAGATCGCTCAGCTGCACGGCGCCATGGAGACCATCGACATCTACGCCCTCAGCGCACAGCTCGCCGAGTCCGGCGCGGACATGGACCAACTCGCCGCCCAGGTCCGGGTCGAGCGGCACGTGCCCGCGATCGACGAGCTCGGCATCCCCCGGTTCCGGATCACCAACGGCCCGGTCGGTGTCGGCATGGGCGACGGCACGCCCAGCCCGCCCGCCACCTCCCTGCCGATGACCATCGGCCTCGCCGCGGGGTTCGACCCCGAGCTGGCGCGTTCCTACGGCGACGTCATCGGCTCGGAGACCGCCACGCTGGGTCAGCACGTTCTGGAAGGCCCCGGCGTGTGCCTGCACCGCACCACGATCGCCGGGCGCAACTTCGAGTACTTCTCCGAAGACCCCTACCTGACCGGCGTGATGGGCGTCGCGGTCACCGAGGCCATCCAGGCGCACGACGTGATCGCCATGGGCAAGCACTACGTGGTCAACGACCAGGAGTACGAACGGTTCCGGGTCAGTGTCGAGGTGGACGAGCACGTTCTGCGCGAGCTCTATCTGCTGCCGTTCGAGATGGTGGTCAAGGACGCCGGGATCGCCGCGATCATGAGCGCCTACAACCGTATCCGCGGGGTGTACGCCACCGAGTATCGGCACACCCTGACCGACATCCTGCGGACCGAATGGGGCTTCCAGGGGTATGTCCAGTCCGACTTCTGGTCGTGCCGGTCGGCCGCCCCGGCCCTCAACGCCGGTATGGACCACGAGATGCCGGACGCCAAGTGGCTCAACGAGACGAACGTCAAGGCCGCCCTGCAGGACACCAGCCTGGAGGTCGAGACGGTGAACCGGGCCCTGGTGCGCCGCTACACGCAGATGTTCCGGTTCGGGCAGTTCGAGCGCCCGTACGAGCCGGGTGAGATCGACGCACAGGCGCACGGCGCTGTCGCCCGCAGGATCGGCTCGCAGATCGCGGTCCTGCTCAAGAACGACGGCGATCTGCTTCCGCTGAACCCCGACGCGGGCGTCGTCGCCGTGATCGGCCAATCCGCGTTCGTTGACCAGGCGTGCCTGGGCGGTGGTGGCTCGTCCAAGGTCATCCCGCTGTACACGGTGCCGCCCCTGGACGGCATGCGTGACGTGCTGCGCGACCTCGGCTCGTCCGCCACGGTCAGCACGCTCACCGTGGCCGACGACCTGTCCAACCTCGACGAGGCCAGAACGGCGGCCCGGCAGGCCGACGTGGTGGTGCTCATGGCCGGGCTGGTGGCCACCGAGGGCGCCGACCAGTCGGACGCCAACATGCTGAACGACCAGAACCGGATGCTCGACGACCTGCTGGGCGTCAACCCGGCCACGGTCGTCGTGCTCAAGGACAGCAACCCGGTGCTGATGCCGTGGCTGGACAAGGCTCCCGCGGTGCTGGAGACCTGGAACCAGGGCACCGAGGACGGACACGTCGTCGCCGACCTGCTCTTCGGCGTGGTCAACCCGTCCGGCAAGGTGCCCACCTCCTATCCCCGGTCGGAGGACGACACGCTGTACGCCGGCCGGCCGGAGCGGTACCCGGGAACGGACGAGGGGGACGGCTACCCGGTGATCCGCTACTCCGAAGGCCTCCAGGTCGGTTATCGCTGGTTCCAGGCACAGGGCATCGACCCGCTGTTCGGGTTCGGGTTCGGCCTGTCGTACACCACGTTCGACATCTCCGGCGTTTCGGTGGACGCGCCCGATGCGGGGCATGCGCCGGTGACCGTGACCGCGACGGTGGCCAACACCGGAGCGGTGCCCGGCGCCGAGGTGGTGCAGGTCTATCTCGGCGTGCCGGTCCAGGGACAACCGCCCAAGCGGCTGGTCGGATTCCAGAAAGTACTGGTGGAACCGGGGGAGTCACAACAGGTGACGATCACCATCGACCCGGCGGCGACGAACCATCCGTTCGCCGTCTGGGACTACTGCACCCGCCGCTTCGTCGTCAAGCCCGGCGAGTACACCGTCTACGTGGGCAGTTCCGCCGACGACACCCCGCACACGGCGACGCTCACCGTGCGGTGACCGCGGAGTTCGCGACACTCGACGCTCACCGCGGCTTCCGCCACGCGGCGCCGGCACCGGAACCGTCGTCGGGCGACGGCCCGCTCGGCGGCCGGCGCAGGTAAGCCAGCACGGCCAGGACACGACGGTGTGAGCCGGGGTCATCGGTGAGACCGAGGTGCTGGAACGCCTTGGTGATATGTGATTCGACGGTCCGTTCGGTGATGTGCAGTCGCGCGCCGATCGCCAGATTCGACAGGCCTTCGGCGACCAGGCCGAGGACCTCGGTGGAACGCTCGCTCAGGTCGTCCAGCGGGTCGGCGGTCCGGCGCCGGCGGAGGAGGCGGGAGACGATGGTGGGATCGACCACGGTCTCACCGTCGGCGATGCGGCGCAGCGCATCGTCGAGGACGGCGCCGTCGAAGATGCGGTCCTTCAGCAGGTAGCCCACGCCCTCCGGGCTTTCCTCGATCAGGCGCATCGCGTACGCGGGCTCGACGTACTGGGACAGGACCAGCACGCCGATCTCCGGGTGCGCGGCGCGGATCCGCCGAGCGGCCACGAGACCCTCGTCGGTGTGCGTGGGCGGCATCCGGATGTCGACCACGACGGCCTCCGGGTGGGCGGCCTCGACGATCGACAGCAGGGCGTCCGCCGTGCCCGCCTGGCCGACGACCTCGTGGCCCCGGCCGGTGAGCAGGTGCACGACGCCTTCGCGGGTGAGCAGCGAGTCGTCGGCGACGGCTATCCGCATGGGATCTCCAGCTGCAGGGCGCCGGCCCGGTGGCGCACGATGCCGTCGGCGGCGCCGACCCGGTCAAGCACGTACTGGGACGGAGGGACCGCTGCCCCGTCGATGCATAGCCGGAGCTGGTCATCGTGCCGGTGGGCGCTCACGGTGAGGCTGCTCGCGTCGGCTGAGCCCGCGAGGGTTTCGACCACGACGAGATAGGCCGCCTGTTCGGTGGCGGCCGGGAGCCGCCGGTCAGGCATGGCTCCAATGTGGAGGTTAGTCGTTGCTTGATCGGCCAGCGTCCACAGCGCGGCCTCGAGGCCCGACTCCTCGAGGACGGCGGGGAAGATGCCGTGGGCGAGCTCGCGCAGGTCGGCGAGCAGCCGGTGGGTGGCGGCGATCGACGCGTCCAGCGCGGCACGCTCGTCCTCCTCCAGGCCCGGGTCGGAGGCGGCGAGGCGGAGTTCGTACAGCACGGCCAGAAGCCGTTGCTGCGCCCCGTCGTGCAGGTCACGTTCGATGCGCCGGCGGGCTTCGTCCGCGGCCGTCACGATCCGCCGCTGGGAGGCACCCAGGTCGTCCAGGTGAGCCAGCAACTCGGCGGCGAGCCGGTCGTTGTCGATCGCGAGCAGGGCAGCGGATCCGATCCGCCGGCGCAGGGCCCGATGGTCGAGGATGTCGCGCTCGTGGGACACCACCGCCAGTTCGACGCCGTCGCGGACGATGGCCGTCGACGCCCGGTCGCGCCCGGCGACGGGATGAACCAGGTGACCGGATCTGTCGACGTACCGCTGGGTTTCCGGCAGCCAGTAGGCGACGGTCAGCGTGGGGTCCCCGATCGAGCGGGCCAGTGTGGTCTGCAGCGAGCCCGCGCCGGCCGGCTCACCGAGCTCGCTGACCAGCGAGACGAGCGCGGCATTGCGGAGGTGCCGTTGCCACAGGAACCATGCCACTCCGACGGCCAAGGCGGTGAGGGCGGCGGCGCGGATCAGGAAGATCGCGGCGAACAGGTCGCGGCCCGGATCTTCTTGCGGGGTGCCGAGGCGGACCGCGGCGTACGCGGCCTCCGCCACCGAACCCAGCGCCGCCGGAGCGATGATCGGCCACGCCGCCGAACGCGCGACCGGCGTCGCCGTGGTCAACCGCCATGCGGCCGTGACGAGGATTACGGCGCCGATCGCCACGACCGCGCCCAGCCAGCCGAGTTCCGCCGCCCGCGTCAGACGCGAGTTCCCGGCGAGCAGCAACGCGTTGTCGGTGCAGTTGCTCCAGCAGTACTGATCGCGGAAAGGGTCCCAGGTGATCGTGTGGCCGATGCTCGCCGTCGCGGTGATCAGGTAGGCGGAGGCCACCATGCCTCGCCGGACGCCGCCGCCGATCGCTCCGGTGGGCGCGGCCACCACGAGGTGCGCCAGGACCGGTACGAGGAACGGCGCGGCGATCATTCCGGCGGTGCGAGCCGCGGAAGGACCGTCTTCCCAGCCGATGAGCGCGGGCGACAGCCAGGTGACCGATGCGGCGACGCACAACGATGACAGCCAGCCCGTACCCATGACGCGGACGGCCAGCCACCCGGCCGCGACAAGGCCTACGCCTGCGGTGAGGAATGCGGCAGCCGGCACGGCGGACGCACCGGCATACGTGGTTTCAACACCGCTCTCACGGACGAGGGCGGTCATTGCTACGACGCACCACCAGCTGCCCGCGACAGCCAGGAGTAGCGTGAGGGAAACACGCCGCATGGACCGATTCTCGTCCCGTTCCGTCCATGATCGACAGGGCCCGTACAGACACTGTGGCCAGCCACAGCCGGTGCAGGCGCAAGAGCCGTGCTCGCCGCGATGTGCGGCCGCCGCCATCCTCCTAACGTCGATCTCGTCGAGGTCATGCGAGAGAAAGGCGAGACGATGAGACGAAGGAACCAAGCGGTGATCGCGGTCGCCGTGACGGCGATGGTGATGCCCGCGTCGGGCTGCACCGACAAGGCGGAGAGCAAGGCCGGCGGCAGTTCGCCGCCGATCACGTTGCAGGTCGGCACGAATGACGAGCCGGGCGCCCCGGCCGCCCGGGCGATCGACGAGTTCGCGCGTCAGGTGCAGGCACGGTCGCACGGGCAGCTGACGGTCCAGCCGGTCTGGGAGGCGTCCGACGGCAATCAGGGCGTGGGCTGGGACCAGGCCGTCGCCCGCCGGGTCGCGAGTGGCGATCTCGAGATGGGCATGATCCCGGCGCGGGCCTGGGACACCGAGAAGGTGACCTCGCTGCGTGCTCTTCAGGCGCCCTTCCTGGTGAACACGGAGGGCCTGGCCAAGCAGGTGGTGACGGCGGATCTCGCCGGCAAGATGCTGGCCGGGCTCGACCAGATCGGCATCACCGGTCTCTCTCTGGTTCCGGAGAGCACTCGGCTGATCTTCTCGTTCGGCAAACCGATGCTGTCGCCCGCCGATATGCGCGGCGCGGTCGTCCGGGTGCCGCGGTCGGACACGACGTATGCCATGTTCCGCGCGTTCGGCGCCGCGCCCGACGATGCCGAAGCCGTGCAGGGCCGGACCGCGGGCGCCGAATCGTCCTTTGAGCTGGTCCCGCGGGTCGGGCGTCAGATGGCGACGGCGACCGGCAACGTTGTCCCGTACGCCAAAATCAACTCGCTGGTGATCAACAGCAAGCGGTTCGCCGCCTTGACCGAAGCTCAGCGCAGCATGGTGCGAGAGGCCGCCACCGCGACCCGCGACTGGGGCGTGAAATCCATGCCGGGCACTGCCGACCAGGCGACGTGGTACTGCAAGCAGCAGGGCGGCTCGGTCGTCCTCGCCACACCGGCGAACGTCGCCGCATTCCAGCGCGCGGCGCGACCGGTGTACGCGGAGCTCGAGAAGGACGCAGAGACCGCCGCGTTCATCGCCGGCATCCGCGACCTGGCGTCGCGAGTGCAGCCGGCACCACCGGTGAAGGCCTGCGGTCCGTCGGCGGCGGTCACCACGTCGTCGCAGCCCGCCGTCGGCGCCTTCCCCGACGGCACGTACCGCAAGGAGGCCTCGGAACAGGTCATGCTCGCCGGCGGTGTCACCGGCCGTAACGCCAAGGATCATGCCGGGCTGTGGACCATGACGTTCCACAAGGGCACCTTCACCATTCAGCAGCGCGGCTACCCGGTCGGGCCGGGCGTGTACTGCGTCGCGGCGGACAAGGTCACCGTTGCTGAAGGCCGATCCCGGTGCGGCGGCATCGACGGCATGACACTGTTCACCGCCACCTGGCGGCTGGACGGAGACCTGTTGCGGTTCGGCGTGACCGCCGGCGACGACAACGCACCACCGGGCGCGCTGACCAAAACCCTCTTCGGCGGGGAACCCTGGACCAGAATCGCGCGATGATCCCGATCATCGAGGCCGGCCGCCGAGTGGAAACTCGGCGGCCAGCGTCGTCCCGGCCCCCCGCTGCGACTCGACCCGCATCGTGCCGCCGACGGACTCGACCCGGTCGCGCAGGCCGATGAGGCCGGTGCCGGCGGTGTGCGGCGGGCCGCCGGCGGCGGCGTCGGTGAACGTTAAGACAACAGGCGCGGGGTTTTACACTACCCCGATCCTCAAAGAGGAATGCGGGGTGTTGTTTTAGAAG
>NZ_JBFAZH010000146.1:0-10524 GCF_040681735.1 Actinoplanes sp. NPDC051633
CCTGCGCCGCCGCCAGCACACCCGGGTCGCGGATCACCACCAGCCGCGCGCGGACGTCGTCGGTGAGGTCGACCAGCTCGGCTTCGCCGTCGTTGACGGCTTCCTGAGTACGGGGGTCCAGGTCGTCCTCGCTCCCGAGGTGCAGCAGCATGACGCGCAGCCCACGGTCCTTGAGCGCGCGCACCTGCCCGAGCCCGGCGTCCTCGCGGGTCCAGTCGGCGACCAGCAGCACGTCGCACGCCCGCCGTCCGCGACGATCGAGCAGCGGCCACGGCTTGACCGGTGGCGCGCCGGCCGACCGCCGGTGCCACACCCGGTACGCCGACCGGTACGCCCGCCGCGCGGCCTCCTTGCGATCCCCGCCGCGCCGCAACAGCACCGCCAGCGACTCGCCGTCGAGATGCACGACGCTTCGCAGCCGCTCGACGAACTCGTCCTCGCCGCCGTGCCGCACCCGGTCGAACCGTTCGCCGGTCCGCCGGATCAGCAGTGGACCGCGCACCAGCGTCCCGCCGTCGAGGTCCGCCGCGGTGAGCAGCGCCGTGCAGGTGACGCCGGCCGCGCCGGGATCGGCGCGCAGGGCGGTCACCTGGCGTTCGAGCCGCCTCGGGTGCGACCAGGAGTCGGACTCCTGGAATGTGACGTAGGCCCCGGTGGCCCGGTCCATGGCGGCGTTGCGGGCGGCGTACCGGCCCTCGTGGGTGCGGCGGCGGAGCAGGCGGATGCGCGGGTCCAGCCCGGCGGCGGTGCGCAGGACGTCGTCGTGGCCGTGCGGGGAGCCGTCGTCGACGAGCAGGATCTCGTGGTTGGTCCAGCTCTGCGCGACCAGGGACCGGATGGAGGCGAGCAGCTCGGACCCCGGCGCGTACGTGGTCACCACGCTGGTGACCCGCTCGGCGTCGCCCACACGCTGCACGAAGTTCGTCCCGTTGATCAACTCAGCGTATGCCCGAAATGGTCGATTCATGCGTGTCGTGGCGGTCCCGCGTGTCGTTGATCGTGCGTGTACGACGTGGCCATCCTCTGCGACCTCCGCGACCCCGGCGGAACTCCGGCCACCGTCGCCGCGCAGATCCGCGCCGCGGCCGGGCTCTCCGTCGTGCTCGTACCCCTCGAATCCCGGCACGACCGGCCCTTCCACCAGGCGATCACCGGCCTTCTCCGCGACGGCCTGGCCGAGCTCGCCTGCGCGGGCGAACAGATCCGTGCCACCGTGCTGGTCGTCGACGGGAGCCCGCCGCCCGGCATCACCTTCGACCGGCGGCTGCCGGTCGGCGACGACCTCGGCCTCCGCCCGGCCCGGCCGCTGCCCGCACCCAGGGCGCCCGCGCCGGTCGAGGCGAAGCGGCGGGTCCTGCTGATCGGCGACGTCACCGACCGGCTGCTCGCCGTCGCCCGCCGCCTGCCGGACACCCTGGAACCCGTGCTGCTCACCGGCGCGGAGACGCTGCCCGCCACGAACCTGCTGGTCGAGCACCTGCCGGACGTGACCGGAGCCCGGTGGCCCGGCTTCCTGCGCGCCCGCCTGCGGCACCTGATCGAGCTGCACGACGCCCATTCGGTCGTGCTCGACGGCCTGCCTCACGACGGGCTGCTCGCCGCGACCGCCGACCATTCGCGGGTGGCCTGGTGGTGGCTGCGCGGGGCGATGTGGCGGCGGGGGATGGGCCTGCGGTGGCGTGGCCGGTCGGCGGCGTTCCACGGGGTGCTCGAGCCGGGCGAGTTCGCGGCCGCGGGCGACGAGGGCTGGACCGCGCGCGAACGGGACGGCGTCACCACGCTCGCGCCGATCACCATGCTGGACCGCGCCGAGCTGCTCGACCGTTCGCTCGCCCGGGAACGGCTGGGCCTCGGCGACGAGCCGGCGGTGGTGCTGCGCGACGTCGACGTGCCGGTGCCCGGCTTCACGCCGATCGACCCCGAGCCGCGCTCCCTGCGCGCGGCCGATCTGGTCGTGTCGGCGGCCGGCTACACGGCGTTCCACGAGACGCTCGCCGCCGGCGTGCCCGCGGTATTCGTGCCGTCGCTCGACGTCGAGGACGACGACCAGCTGGCCCGGGCCCGGTTCGCCGCGGCCGCCGGCGTCGCGCTCTGCGCCGAGCCGTCCGGCGACCTCGGCGACGTGCTGGCCACCGCGGCGCGTCCCGACGTTCGTGCGGCGCTCGCCGCCCGCTGCGCCGAACTGCCCTTCGGCAACGGCGCCGGTGCGGCCGCGGAGTTGATCGCCGCCCGGTTGCTGTCGCCGGTGGCGTGACGCGTGTCCGACGATCGGCTGCGGTGGGAGCTGGCCGCGACGCGCGGGCGGTTGCGGGTGGCCCTTTCCCGTGACGACTCCGTGCATCGGCCAACGCATGTGTACATCGCGGTCGGGCTGCGCCCCGAGACCCTGCGGGCGCTGACCCGTACGTTGTCGCAGCGGCTCACCGTCGCCGCCGATCACCTTCCCGTGGTGCTGACCGACAGCCCGTCGTTCCGGCTCGCACGCACCGCCGGGGTGGTTCTGGAGTATCTGCCGGATGCGCGCACGTGGCGCCGGCACCGGCCCGGCGCCTCCTGGGATGATCTCCTGACCGAGCGCCTGACCAGGATCTTCTTCGACTTCGGGTGTGAGCGCACGGTGGTCGTCGACCCCGATGCGCTGCCCACCCTGGCGGATCTGCTCGCATAACCGACGGCGGACGGGCGTCGTTGCCTCTACGTGACCGTCGAGACGATCAATGTCCCGGTCCGCCAGGACGCGGCCCTCGATCGAGGGCTGTGGCGGCGGACCTGGTGGCGTGCGGTGCTCGTGCCGCTGATCGTGCTCGCGCCGCTGGTGTCCCTGGCGCCGACCGCGGACCATCGGTTCAACCTCTACTGGCACGGCGGGATGTTCCGCGACCACCCGGCCGGCGTCGTCACCCACACGGTGACCACCCTGGACACGTACCTGCGGCTGGGCAACTTCCGGCCGCTCGGGCGAATGCTGGAGAAGTCCCTCGACCTGCTGGCGTACACGATCAGCGACCTGTTCGGGGTGCCGGTCAACGTGTCGTTCCGGCTGGTGTCGTTCCTTGCCGCGGCGCTGCTGTCGGTGGCCGCGACCCTGTTCGCCGAGTCGATGGTGCAACGCGGCCCGCTCTTCGCGGGCCCGCCGTCGAAGCTCGCGGCGACGGTCCCGTTCGCGGTCGGCGGTTCGTTCGTCGCGGCGGGCGGGTCCAGCCCGGCGGTCCTCTTCGGCGGCCTCTACTTCACGTCCGCCGCCCTGGTCCTCGCGGTGGCCGCGGTGGTCTGCCGGATCAGCCCCCGGGCCCGCCACCATTTCGTGCTGCTGATCCTCGCGGGCGGACTGCTCGCGTGCGTCAACGAGATCGCCTACCTGGCGCTGCCGTTCGCCACGGCCGCCGTGCTGGCCCGCGATCGGATGAGGCCGGGCCGGCGTCCGCTGGCCGCCCTCGGCGCGTTGTGGCTCGGTTTCCTGCCGGTCTTCGCGACGGTCCGCCTGGTGATCCACGGGTTCTGCGCGGACGGCGGGTGTTACCGCCTCTCCGACATCACGCTGGGCCCGTCGGTCCTGACGACGATCCCGGTACGCGCAACCGCGTGGGCGCCGCCGCTGATGTGGAGATCCGCGATCCACGGCACCGACGGCTCCTGGCTCGGCGTGGTCCCGGTGCTGGCCCTGATCGCGCTCGGGCTCCTCGCCTGGCGAACTCGGCGCGACATCCCTTATCTGTCCATCGTGGACCGCAGGCGCTTGATGGCACTGGGGCTGGCCGCCGGGGCGCTGGTGCTGCTGGGTGCGACGCTCGCCGCGCTGAACGCCGAGATCCAGCGCGCGCAGTCGTGGGGACTCGGCTGGCGGGACACGGCGGTGACCGCGGCGGCCGGTGCGATCCTGCTCGCCGTGGCGGGTCACCTGCTCTTCCGTCGTACCCTCGGCCTGGTTTTGATCCTCTGCCTGGCGGCGACCGTCACGACGGCGGCCAACAAACGCTTCGCCGACCGCGCCGCCGCCGCACCGCGGGCGATCCTGGCCGACCGGGTGGCGCAGGAGATGGCCGCCTTCGATCCGTCGCCTGCGGGAGACGCCAGGCGATGCGCGTTGCGCGCCGAGTTCCGGGCCGAGCACGCCGACTCGGCCTTCTCGTTGCGCCGCTTCGACCAGTCGCTCGACGTGGCTTCCCGGCAGCTCGCCGGCCGACCCTTCTGCGCCCGATGAGCCTGCTGTCGGTCGTGGCGCCCGTGCACAACGAGGGCGCGGGCGTCGAGCTCTTCGTGCGGCGGGTCGGCGCGGTGCTGGACGCGGCCGGCGAGCGCTTCGAGATCGTGCTGGTCGACGACGGCTCGGCCGACGACTCGTGGAGCCGGATCCGAGCGCAGGGCATCGAGGACAGCCGGGTACGCGGGGTCCAGCTGTCCCGCAACTTCGGCAAGGAACAGGCCGTCCTGGCCGGCTTGGAACACGCCACCGGCGACGCGGTCGTGGTGCTGGACGCGGACCTGCAACACCCGCCCGAGGCCATCCTGCTCATGCTGGCCGCCTGGCGGGCCGGGGCACACGTCGTGGAGGCCGTCAAGCGCAACCGCACCGGCCAGTCCCGGCTCAACCGGGTCGCGGCCCACGCCTTCAACGCGACGTTCACCAGACTCACCACTGTGGACCTGATCGGGGCGACCGACTTCCGCCTGCTGTCCCGCACCGCGGTGGACGCGTTGCTGCGGCTGCCCGAGCACGCGACGTTCTTCCGCGGCACCAGCAGCTGGATCGGCTTCCGCCGGGCGACGGTGGAGGTCGACATCGCGCCGGGCTCCCGCGGCGACTCACGCTGGACGTTCCGGTCGCTGACCCGCCTGGCGGTCAACGGCCTGACCTCCTTCACGGCGGCGCCGCTGCACCTGGTGACGCTGGGCGGGGTGGCCTTCGCGGCCTTCGCCCTGGTGCTGGGCGTGCAGACGATCGTGCGCTGGATGCGCGGAGGCTCGCTGGAGGGCTTCCCCACGGTCATCCTGGTCCTGCTGGTGATGGGCACGTTCATCCTGCTGGGGATGGGGATCATCGGCGAGTACCTGGCCCGGATCCACGACGAGGTCCGGGGCCGCCCGCGCTACCTGGTCCAGGAAAGGTCCGCCCCAGCGGAGCCGGCGTCCGTGTCCAGTCCCGCGTCCGCCGCCACCCAAATCATCCCCACGGCCGGAGCAGTCCGAGCCGGCAGTGCCGATCCCGCCGCGGCGACCAGCCACCGTCCGATCTCCGTTCCGAGTGCCGCCCGGCTCCGGGCCGTCTCCGGACGGGCGTCGTACCGGCGCCGCGCGGCTCGTACCCGTCGGGCGACCGTCCCCGAGCGCTCGACGCAGGCCCGCCGCCGGGCCGACTGACCCCCGCGACGCCGTGACCTGGCCTTTCCGGCCATCTCGGGGCCCCGGAGGGACCGGCCCGGAGGGACCGTCGCGCCCGCCTTTGCTCTGCTTCCTCAGGGGAAGCAGTTCTCGGCACGCTCGATCGACGCCCCGGCTTGCCCCGCTGAAAGAACGGCGCCCGGCCCACTTGATTCCGGCCGGCGTTTGCGCAGCTAACCGGCCCTTTCCTCGCGCAACCCGGGCCCGATCACGGCCGGCTGAGCATCGGCTCGCCAAGGCCGTCGCCGCCGGCAGATGGTCGTCGCGTCCCTGTTTCTGCTTCCCCAGAGGAAGCAGAGCAAAGGGGGTCAGTCGAGGGTGGCGGCCAGGTTGGGGGTCAGGAGGCGGGACCACGTCACCGTCATGTGCCCCCGGTCGCGGAAGACGAGCACGTTGCCCACGATCACCGGGCAGATCCGGGCGGTGCAGAACCACGGCATCGGGTCGATGGTCCTGACGCCCTTCGCCCGCAGCAGTCTCGCGATCGCCACCCGCCGGCTCGCCGACTGCAGCGACTTTTCCCGCTGGTTCGCGCAGGCCGCCGGGTTCTTCAGGTGGGTGGACAGGCAGTCCACCGGCATCAGCGCCTGGTACGGCGTGTCCTCCAGGAAGTAGAGCCGGGCGCCCGTGCCGCGCAGGGCGTTCACCGTCGTGGCCCAGCCGTTGATCCGCACCCGGTTCGCATAGGTCGGATCGTTGATCAGCGCGCCCGAGTCGTCGACCACCCGGTTTTCGCTGGCCACCGCCGACGCGAAGAAGATCCGGCTGGGGTTCAGGCCGGCGATGTGCGCCAGCGCCCGCTCGCGCCATGCCGTGCATTCGTTGTACGGGCGCTTCAGGGTCACGTGGTGGATGCGGAACGAGCCGGCCGTGCACGCGTTCTTGCTGACCACGACCAGCCGCCAGCGCCGCTGCTGAGCGATCTGCTCGAGGGCCGGGAACCATTGCGCCGCATGGGAGTCGCCGAACAGGACGACGGTGTCCCTGGACGCGACGTCGCCATAGGCGCACGGCTGCGCGATCGTGGTGTCGGGCAGATCCGCGGCACAGCCGTCGCCGTAGAGCCGGGGGATGTCGCGGGAGGCGGCGGTCAGCGGCGGCGCGAGATTGACCGGCACCTCGGGCGTCCGCACGCCGGATTCGAGGGCCGCGGGAGTGATCGCGCCCACCGCCGGGGCGCGGTAGGACGTGGCCGCCACCAGGTCCAGGCGGGACACGGCCAGGTATCCCGCAGCGGTCAGCACGGTGATCGACAGACCGAAGGCCACCGCCGCGCGCGGCCGGGCGCGCAGTGCGGGCAGGCGGCGCAGGGGGTTCTCGACCAGGGCGTACGTGGACGCGGCGGCGACCAGGGCGGCCACGGCCAGCGCCAGGTTCACCGCCAGGCCGGGTTCGATGCCCAGGGCGACCGGACCGATCGTCAGGAAGGGCCAGTGCCAGAGATACCAGGAGTACGAGAGCCGGCCGATCGCCTGCAGCACCGGCTCGCCCAACAGGCCCGAGGGCGCGGTCGCCCCACCGGCCAGCACGGCCGCCGCACCCGCCACGGGCAGCGCGGACGCGTACCCCGGGAACTGGGTCTTGGCGGTGAAGACGACGGCCGCCAAGCCGATCGCGAGCAGGCCCGCCCCGCACAGCACCGACGCGAAGCGGGCCGGCAGGCGCAGCGCCAGCACCGCCACCAGCGCGCCGACGCCCAGCTCCCACGCGCGGGTGTGCAGGCCGAAGTAGGCCCACGTCGGGTTCGCGTCGGTCTGCCACACCGAGACCGCGAGCGAGGCGGCGACCAGCAGCGACAGCACCGGCGCCGGACGGCGGCGGAAGACCAGCAGCAGCACCGGCCACACCAGATAGAACTGTTCCTCCACGGCCAGCGACCAGAAGTGCTGCAACGGCGACGCCGCGGTCTCGGCGTTGAGATAGTCGGCGCCGGCCGCGGCCAGCCGGTAGTTGCCGCTGTACAGGCTGGCGAACAGCGCGTCCAGCGCCACCTCCGGCGCACGCAGCGGCGGCAGCCAGCGAACCGCCGCGAGCACGGTGACGGCGGTGACCACGGCCGCGGCCGGCAGCAGCCGCAGCACCCGGCGGGCGTAGAACCCGACCACCGAGATCGTGCCGCCGCCGGCAACCTCGCGCAGCAGCAGGCCGGTGATCAGGTAGCCGGAGATGACGAAGAAGACGTCCACGCCGACGTATCCGCCGCCCAGCAGCGGCACGCCGGCGTGGTATAGCACGACCAGCAGGACGGCGATCGCGCGCAGGCCCTCGATGTCGCGGCGGTGACCGTCGCGGCGTCCGGTCGGCAGCGACCGCCCGGCGCCGTCGACCCGGCGGCGGGTGGGTTTCGGGATGACCCTGGTGTCGGTCACAGCCGGTGCGCCGAGGGGATCGTGGTGACGCCGCGGGTGTCGAAGAACCGCTTTGCCAGGCCGGCCAGGCGGTCCGGGTCGTACTGCCGGTGCGCCTGGACCAGGATCACCAGGTCCGCCGCGGCGCACCCGCCGTCCAGGTCCTCGGTGCGCGCCAGCTCCTCGAACGAGTCGACATGCGGGTCGTGGAAGCTCAGCCGCGCGCCCAGCGCCAGCAGGTGCCGGGCCAGCGGCGTGGCCGGCGACTCCCGGCGGTCCGCGATGTTCGCCTTGTACGTGACCCCGAGCAGCAGGATCGACGCGCCGTGCACCGCGATCCCGTCCGCGTTCAGCAGGTTCTGCGCCCGCCGGGCCACGTACGCCGGCATCGTCGCGTTGATCTCCTGGGCCAGCTCGACGAACCGGAACGGATACCCGAGCCGGCTGCGGACGTTGTGCGACAGGTAGTTGGGGTCGATCGGGATGCAGTGCCCGCCGACGCCGGGGCCGGGGTGGAACGCCTGGAACCCGAACGGCTTGGTGGACGCGGCCCGGATCACGTCCCACAGGTCGACGTCCAGCTCGTGGCAGAACGGCCATCTCGTTGACCAGCGCGATGTTCACGTGCCGGTAGGTGTTCTCCAGCAGCTTCGCCGTCTCCGCCTCCCGGGTCCCGCGGGTGCGGACCACCGTGTCGACGAAGCGCCCGTAGAAGTCGGCGGCCCGCGAGGTGCACGCCGGCGTGTGGCCGCCGACCACCTTGGGCGTGTTCGCCGCGCCGAACACCGGGTTGCCCGGGTCGATCCGCTCGGGCGAGAAGGCGAGGTGGAAGTCGGCCCCGGCGGTCAGCCCGGACATGGTCTCCAGGATCGGGCGGACCAGCTCGTCGGTCGTACCCGGATAGGTCGTGCTCTCCAGCACCACCAGCATGCCGCGCCGCAGGGCCCGGCCCACCGCCTCCGTCGCGCCCAGCACCGCGCTCAGGTCCGGACCGTCCCCTTCGGACAACGGGGTGGGCACGCAGATCACCGCCGCGTCCGCCGTGCCGATCAGCACCGGGTCGGCGGTCGGATGGAAGCCGCCGGCGAGCATGGCCTCGATGTCGGTGTCGTCGAGGTCGTCCACGTGCGAGCGGCCGCCGGCCAGAGACGACACCACCGCCGGGTCGACGTCGAAGCCGAGCACCGAGAGCCCCGCCCGCACCGCCTGCCGGGCCAGCGGCAGGCCGACGTAGCCGAGGCCCAGGATCACAACGTCGTAGCTCACACGTACTCCCAGGTGAGGGTGACCTTCTGCCGGGCGATCGGCGAGGCCGGCTCGAAGGGCGCCCGGAACGGCAGATACGCGGGCAGGAAATCGGCGATCAGCCCGGCCTGCTCGCGAGAGGTCGGGGCGTCGGCGTCCACGTCGTTGAGACAGAACGCGTCCAGGTGCCGGTCCCGCAGCAGCCGGGCCAGCCGGAACGGTGTGCTGGGCGCGGCCAGATCGGTGTAGCTGTAGCGGATCTCGCCGGGGACCGCCCGGCCGGTCAGATACCCGTAGTACTGCTGCAGCGAGGACAGCACCGCGACGTCGTCCGGGTGCCGGAACTGATGCGCGGCGGTGGCCGCCACCGGCCCGGGGAACCGCTCCTCGATCTCGGCCAGCACGCTGCGCCGCGACGGGTGCGGGGTGTGCCTCATCCGCTTGGTCAGCATGCGCCCGAAGGTCTCCTGGATCAGCCTCCGGTTGTTCTTGCCGGACGCCTGCGCGGGCACGTCGTCCGGCGAACGGCCGCCCGGCCCGATCGGCGTGGGGGACGGGAAGAACCGGGTCAGCCCGCCCGGCGTGAAGAACATCCGGGGTGACACCGGCCGGCCCAGCAGGACGTCGTCGTTGAGGTAGAGGAAATGCTCGGCCAGGCCCGGGATCCGGTGCAGCCGTGACTCGATGGCCTGCGAGTTGAAGGTGGGCAGCCGCCCGGTGTCGCCGAAGATCTCGCGGTGGCTGACCACGGTCACGTCCGGGTGCTCGGCGTCCAGCCAGTCCGGCACCTGGTCGTCGGTGACCAGGAAGATGCGGCGGATCCAGGGCGCGAAGCAGTGCACGGCGCGCATCGCGTACCGCAACTCGTCCCGGGAGGCGTAGCGGGAGTCGTTCGCGGCCAGTGGGTGCACCTGCCCGTACGCGGCCAGTGCCTCGTCCTTGCGGCGCCGCCAGACCGGGTCGTCGCCGTCGACCCAGGTGAAGACCGCGTCCACCGGGAAGCACACGCGATCCGGCGGGGCCAGCGTGAACACCCGCCGGGTCCGGTAGGCGGCGCTGTCGTAGGGCGCGCAGAACTCGCTGAAGGCCGGCTCGAACGCGACGATCGGTTCCTCGTGCGCGGCCACCACGTCGGCCACCGGGTTGCCGCGCGGCGCGGCCAGCGTCCCGTCCGGCTGCTCCCGCCAGAACTCGATGTCGCAGCCGAAGTCGTCGCCCAGCACCAGCGACCCGCCGGCGTCGGTGACCGCCCAGGACGCCCGCCACACCCGCGCCCTGCGGCCGCCTGCGCCGATCGCGGCGAGGCGTCCGGCGCCGGGCGCGGTCGCTGCCCGCAGCAGGGCCAGGACGTGGTCCTTGTCCTTCTCGGGTACGGCCACAGCGGTGTGGGTGAACGACTCGCACGGCACCCGGAACCAGTCCACCCCGGCGGCGGTCAGCACGCTCACCACGCGGTCGACGTTGTCCCGGCGCACCGACGCCGGGCTCGCCCCGGTCGCCACCCGGGCGGTCACCGACCCGCGGCCGGTGCGCACCCGGACCAGACCCGGTC
>NZ_JBFAZH010000147.1:0-10493 GCF_040681735.1 Actinoplanes sp. NPDC051633
GCGGGGCCGCCGACGCGGCCCCGCACCGTTTCCCACCCGGGTGGCCCAGGCGTGGCGCACCGTCGGCGCGGTCTTCGTGGTGCTCGTGTTCGTGCCGCCGCTGCTGCTGCTGGTGTCCGGCTCGTTCACCGCGCCGGGCCAGCCGCCGTCACCGACCCCACAGCTGATACCGGACCCGCTGTCGACGACCGGCTACGAGCAGGCCGTGGCCCTGGGCGGGCTGGCCCGCGCCACCCTCAACTCGCTGCTGGTCGCCGCGGTCGCGGTGCCGCTGAGCGTGCTCGTCGCCTCGTGGGCCGGGTTCGCGCTTGCCCGTTCCGCCCGCCGGGTCACCGGTGTCGTGGTGGCGCTCTCGCTGGTTGCCCTCATGGCACCGGCCACCGCGCTGCTGGTGCCGCGGTTCGTCATCTTCCGATCGCTGGGCCTGACCGACACGCTGGTGCCGCTGATCGCGCCCGCGCTGCTGGGCGCCTCCCCGCTGTACGTGCTGGTCTATTACCTTGCGTTCCGGGCGCTGCCCACCGACCTGTACGACGCCTGCCGGCTGGCTGACCTCACCCCGCTGCAGACCTGGTGGCGCTTCGCGTTGCCGGTGGTCCGGCCGGTCACCGCCGCCCTGACCGCCCTCGCCTTCATCCTGACCTGGTCGAACCTGCTCGACCCGCTCGTCTACGTCTACGACCGCGACCTGTTCACCCTGCCGCTCGCGCTGCGGTCGCTGTCGGTGCTCGACCCGACGAACTTCCCGGTGTTCCTGGCCGGCGCGGTGCTGGCCACCGTTCCGCCGGTGGTGGTGTTCGTGATCGCCCAGTGGTGGTTCCTCCGCCCCGACAACCCGAGAGGACGGCTCCGATGACGACCGTGCGCCGATGGATCGTGCTGCTGCTGTGCGCGGTGCTGGCCGGTGCGCCCGCCGCCTGCGGCCGCGACGACCGCGAGGGCGGGGACTCCGCCGGCCCCGTACGCCTGCTGGCCTTCGGCGCCCCGGAAGAGTTGGCGGCCTACCGGACGCTGATCGACGCGTACGCGAAGGCACGCCCCGGCAAGACCGTGCAGCTCATCGAGGCCAGCGACCGCAAGGACCTGCTGGCCCGGCTGGCCACCTCGATCGCCGGCGGCGCTCCGCCGGACCTGTTCCTGATGAACTACCGCTTCTACGGCCAGTTGGCCGTCAAGGGCGCCATCGAGCCGCTGGACGAGCGCATCGCCGCCTCGAACGCGATCGAGCCCGCCGACTACTACCCGGTGGCCATGAACGCGTTCTCCTGGCAGGGAAGGCAGCTGTGCCTTCCGCAGAACGTCTCCAGCCTCGCCGTCTACTACAACCGGTCGCTTTTCGAGAAGTTCGGCGTCCCGCTGCCCAAGGCCGGCTGGACCTGGAACGACCTGCTCGCCACGGCGACCGCGATGACCCGCGACGCGAACGGGGCGGTCATCCGCGGCGCTGAGAGCGAGGGTGCCGCCCGCCGTCCCGCCGTGCACGGGCTCGGCATCGAGCCGTCGATCATCCGGCTGGCGCCGTTCGTGTGGTCCAACGGCGCCGACATCGTTGACGACCCGGCCCGGCCGACCCGCCTCACCCTCGATACCCCGGCCGCCCGCGAGGCGTTGAAGAACCTCATCGAACTGCGGCTGGCGTACGGGGTGGTGCCCACCGACGAGGAGGTCGAGGCCGAGGACGACGAGTCCCGCTTCGCCAACGGCCGGCTCGCGATGCTGTTCTCGTCGCGGCGCTCCACCACCACGTTCCGGTCGATCACCGGTTTCGAGTGGGACGTGGCGTCGATGCCGATCTACCGGCAGCCGGCCGGCGTCCTGCATTCCGACGCGTACTGCCTGACCCGCGGCAGCAAGAACAAGGACGCGGCGTGGTCTTTCATGGAGTACGCGGTCAGCGCCGAGGGCCAGCGGATCATCGCCGCGACCGGGCGGACCGTGCCGTCGCACATCGGCGTCTCCACCAGCCCGGCGTTCCTCGGCCCGGCGCAGCCGCCGCGCAGCGCCAAGGTCTTCCTCGACGCGATCCCGACCGTCCGCGCGCTACCCACGGTGTCGACCTGGCCGGAGATCGAGGACGTCACCGGCGGGATCCTGGAGAACGCCCTGTACCGCGGCGACCGGCTGGACGACGTCATCCGGCAGCTCGACGAGCAGACCCGCCCCCTGTTCGCCCGGGGCGAGTATCCGCGATGATCACTTGATGAGTGAACCCGGACTGGCGGTGCGGGGCCTGTCGGCGGAGTACCGGGGCGTACCGGTGTTGCACGACCTCGACCTGGCGGTGGACCGCGGCGAGCTGCTGGTCGTGCTGGGGCCGTCGGGAGCGGGCAAGAGCACCCTGTTGCGGGTGGTCGCCGGGCTGCAGGCGGCCACCGCCGGGCAGGTGCTGATCGGCGGGCGCGACGTCACCGCTCTGCGCCCCGGCCGGCGCAACGTGTCCATGGTGTTCCAGTCGTACGCGCTGTTCCCGCACCTCACCGCCGTGGACAACATCACCTTCGGGTTGGAGGTGCGCGACGTGTCCCGGGCGGCGGCGCGGGAGCGTGCCGCCGCCGCCGCGGACGCGGTGGGCTGCGCGCACCTGCTGGACCGGCGGCCCGGCCAACTCTCCGGCGGCGAACGTCAGCGTGTCGCCCTGGCCCGGGCGCTGGTCCGCGAGCCGGACCTGTTCCTGCTCGACGAGCCGCTGTCGAACCTGGACCTGGAGCTGCGGGTGGAGACGCGCGGCGAACTCAAGGCGCTGCACGGCCGGCTCGGCGTCACCACCGTGCACGTCACCCACGACCAGACCGAGGCGCTGGTGCTCGCCGACCGGATCGCCGTGCTGCGTGACGGGCGCATCGAGCAGGTCGGCACCCCCGATCAGATCTGGCGCACGCCCGCGACGCTGTTCGTGGCCCGGTTCGTCGGCTCGCCGGCGATGAACGTCCTGCCGGGCGACGGCCCGCTGGTGCCCGACGGCGCGCCGGGGCCGGTCGGCGGCAGGCACCGGATCGGCGTTCGCCCCGAGGCGGTCCGGGTCGGCGACATCGGCGCCGCCGCCATCGTGGAGCGGGTCGACGTCGTGGGCGAGGACGCGTACGCCTTCCTGCGGCTGGCGGACGGGGGAGCGCCGGTCACCGCCAGGGTGCCGGCGTCGGCGCGGCCGGTCGTCGGGGAGTCGATCCGGGTGGCGGTGCGCTGGGCCGACGTGCACCTGTTCGACGCCGGCACCGGCCACCGGGTGACGTCGCCGTGAGGTCGGAGCCGGACCGCAGCCACCGGCAGCTGGGGCTCATGCTCACCCCGTACGTGCTGGGCCTGGTGGTGCTGGTGCTGGCGCCGTTCGCGGTGACCCTGGCGCTCGCGTTCACCGACTTCGACCTCATCCGGCCTCCGGTGTGGAGCGGCGCCGCGAACTTCGGCGAGCTCGCCGGGGACCCGATCTTCCGTACCGCGGTGATCAACTCCCTTGTCTTCGCCGCGATCGCCGTGCCGCTGCGGCTGCTGATCGCCCTTGGCCTGGCTCTGCTGCTGCACCGGCGTGTGGCGGCCGGCGGCCCGGCCCGCGCGGCCGCGGTGCTGCCGACCGCGGTGCCCGAGATCGCCTACGGCCTGCTGTGGCTCTGGCTGCTGAACCCGCTGTACGGGCCGATCAACCAGATACTGCGCCTCGGTGGCGAGAACGGGCTGACCGCGTTCGGGCGCACACCGCCGCTGTGGCTGACCGACCCGGCCGGCGCCCGCGCCGCGATCATCCTGATGAGCCTGTTCACCATCGGTGAGATGTTCGTGATCCTGCTGGCCGTGCGGCGGGCGCTGCCCCGCGACGTCTACGAGTTGGCGGCGCTGGAGGACGCGACCGCCTGGGACGTGGTGCGCCGGGTGACGCTGCCGCTGATGGCGCCGGTGCTGGGACTGCTGCTGATCCGCGACCTCATCCAGAGCCTGCAGTTCTCGTTCGTGCCGGCACTGGTGGTCACCGACGGCGGCCCGCCCCCGTACGCCACCACCTACGTGCCGCTGTTCATCTACCGCACCTCGTTCGAATACCTGCGCTACGGCTACGCCGCCGCCGCGACGCTGATCATGCTGGTGCTGACCGTCGCCGCGGTCACGGTGCAGTGGCGGTTGCTGCGCCGCTATCGTGACCTGTACGACGTGTGAAACCGCGCATCGGCCGCCACCGTCCCATTCGGTATGGGAGGAGCTCTTACCGTGCGACGCATGCTCACCGTCCTGGCCACCGGTGCCGTGCTGGTGCCCTTGGCCGCGTGCGGCTCCGAGAACGACCGTGGCCCTGCCGCGGCCGGACCGTCGTCCGCCGCGTCCCCACCGGTGGCGTCCCCACCCAGAGCGTCCCCGCCCACAGCGTCCTCGCCCACCGGGGGATCGGCCGCCGCAACGCCAAGGTCGTCCGCGACCACCGCCGGCGGGCGCGCCGCGACGACCCGGCCGACGCGCCCGCCCCCGACCACGGCGGCACCGCCCGGATCGGGGGAGCTGCCCGGTGAGCTGCCGCACGGCAATCGCAAGCTCACCGGCGTCGTGGAGCGCTCCGGCGACTGCGCCATGCTCCGCGTCGGTGACCGCCTGTGGGGCCTGACCGGCAGCCGTGTGCAACCTCTGCGGCCCGGGGACCGGGTGACCGTCCAGGGCCAGGTCACAACCGCGTCCGGCGGGTGCGCCGAGGCGGGCGCCGCCCAGAGCGTGGTGGTCCGCAGCGTCACCAAGGCCTGAGCTCGCTGAGACGAGACGCCCGCGCCTGGCACGTCGGACAATGGGGCGATGGTCAAGGTGTCGGCTCCGGCGCGGGTAGCGCTTGTCGTGCTTCTGCTCGCGGCGCTGCTCGTCGCGGTGGTGTGGTTGCTGCAGCGGCGGCTGATCTACTTTCCGGATCGATCGGCGCCGTCGCCCACGTCCCACAGTGTCTCCGGCGTTCAGGACGTCACCCTGCGTACCGTTGATGGGCTGAATCTGGACGCCTGGCTCGTCGCTCCCCGGCCCGGCACACCCGACGAGCACGTGGCAGTGCTGGTAGCGCCCGGCAATGCGGGCAACAGGCTCGCTCGATTGCCGCTCGCCGCGGCGTTGGCGAACCGGGGGATCACCGTGCTCCTCGTCGACTATCGCGGGTACGGCGGCAACCCGGGCAGCCCGAGCGAGAAAGGCCTGGCGCGTGACATCGAGGCGGCACGGACCTACATCATCGAACAGGCCGGGATTCCCGCCGAGCGGCTGCTCTACTACGGCGAGAGCTTGGGTGCGGCGGTGGTGACCGCCCTTTCGGCGAAACACCCGCCCGCCGGTCTCGTTCTGCGGTCTCCCTTCACCGACCTGCCGGCGGTAGGCCAGGAGCACTATCCGTTCCTGCCCGTACGGCTGCTGGCACGGGACCGGTTTCCGGTCAGGGACCTGATCGCGCGGATCACCGCACCCACGCTCGTCGTCTACGGCACCGCGGACTCGATCGTTCCACCGGCGCACAGCGTGATCGTTGCCGACAATGCCGCAGGACCCGTACGAATCGTCGCCGTCGAGGGGGCCGACCACAACGACGCGTCTCTGCTCAACGGCCCGCAACTCATCGACGCGGTGGCGGACCTGGCCGGCGACATCATATAGCCGTCTGGTGATATGAAGGCATGAGCGCCTACGCCGCCCTGGCCGAGCCGCACCGCAGACAGATTCTGGACCTGCTGCGGGGTGGCGAGCGGCCTGCCGGGGAGCTGGTGGAGTGCCTTGAGCTCAGCCAGCCCGGCGTGTCCAAGCACCTCAAGGTGTTGCGCGAGTCCGGGCTCGTCGTGGTGCGGGCGGACGGAAAGCGGCGCCTGTACGCGTTGCGTCCAGAACCGCTCGCGGAGGTCGACCAATGGCTGGAGCCCTATCGCGCGTTCTGGTCTGGGCGCCTCGACGCCCTCGAACGACACCTGGAGGAGAACCCATGACCGACGGAACCATGGAAACGATCGACGGCCGCCCGGCGCTGCGCTTCGAACGCACGCTCGCACACTCCGTCGAGCGCGTGTGGCGGGCTGTCAGCGTGCCCGCGGAGCTGGAGCGCTGGTTTCCCGCAGCCACCAACTGGACACCGGCCACGGGTGAGACCTTCGAGGCCGCCGGCGCGACCGGCGAGGTGACGGAGGTCGATCCGCCCCATCGCCTGGCCTGGACCTACGCGGGCGAGCTGTACAGCTTCGACCTGACCGCGCACGGGGACGGCTGCCGGTTGATCTTTACGCACGTCATCAACGACCGCGGGCTCGCGGCGCAGACCGCGGCCGGCTGGGAGAGCTACCTCTCGCGGCTCGAGCCCCACCTCGCCGGTGAGTACCTCTCCGAAGAGCAAGCACACGAGTCGTGGGAGGAGATCCACGAACGCTACGCCGAGCGCTTCGGCGTCGACCCGACGCCGGGACGACGCTTCGCGGCGGACCTGCGTTCCGATCGATCATGATTCGTCTGATCCATCGCAAGGAGGCGGCGAGCTCAGGGCCAGGTGTCCCGCTGGGTGGCATCGCGCAAAATGGCCATCGCGGAGGCATGCATGACCGTGGCGGCCTGCTCTCTAGGCAGGCCACCCACATCGGTGAGCCAGATCAGCGCCTCGATGCCCGCGGCTGAGCGGATGGCTCGGGCCAGTAACTCCAAGTCGAGCCCAAGACGGGTGTCGGCCAACGGCTGCAGCGCCTGAAGGATCCACCGGATGCCCCGGCCCTGGCGCAGCGTTCCGGCATCCGCGGTCCCCGGCTCGGGCGGCGGGGCCAGCGCCAGGTGCAGCGCGGCCCGCAGTTGTGGCTCCCACGCCAAGGTCACGTCATGGATGAAGGCCCGCATGACCAACGACAACCGCTCGGCCGGATCAGCCGGCGCCGGGGTCGGGAGCAGCGACTCCAGGTCGATCTGCGGGTGCGCCGCGGCGATCAGATCGCGGTGGTTGGCGAAATACCGGTAGGCGGTGGTCCGTGAGATCCCGGCCGCGGTGGCCGCGGACTCCACGGTGACCGGACGCCCGTGTGCCAGCTCCTGCCGCGCAGCCGTCACGAGCGCGTCGCGGGTGCGTCGCTTCTGCGCTGACCGTCCGGTGTCCACGTACGTGGCCGAACCCGGAGAGGGCGCTTGTGGTACTGAGGTGCCCATGATGGGATGGTAGTACCACAAGCCTGGCCGGCGTGTGTCGGCACGAAGGGAAGACGTCATGAACGATCCCGTCCTGACCAACCCGGAGCTCTACTCGGTGGTGTTCGAGAACGCTCGGGTTCGGGTCCTGCGCTACCACGACCGGCCCGGCGACCGGACCCGGCCGCATCACCATCCCGACAGCGTCATGATCACGATGTCGTCCTTTCAGCGTCAGCTGATCCACGGTGAGCAGAGCGTGAACGTGGCTCTGCCGGCCGGCGAGATCCGCTGGCTCGACGCCCAGGAGCACTCCGGGCAGAACATCGGCGGCACCGACACCATGACGCTGTTCGTGGAACTCAAGGAGCCGGCACAGGCGCCGACGCGGGCCGGGCAGCTGGGACCCCGCACCTGAGCCTCGAACAAGAGATCATTCACCCACCCACGCCGCGGAGGGAGGGCCAGAACCGCTGAGCCCAGTCGAACCAGCTCTCATCCCCGGGCGGTGGGGAGGGCACAAATGAACCGGAGAGCTCGTCCGCGTCGGGGACCTCGAACGCTTCTCGCCAGGGGTCGAGCTCCGCCTCGGCCATGGGGAACGTCTGCTCCGGCGTGTGTTTCCAGCGGTGCTGAATCCGGCTCCATTGCACGTCGCGCTCCACCGGCAAGTACATGATCTCGCATGACGCTCCCACTGAACCGGCCATCCAGCACAGCGCGGAGCGCTCATCGCGCGACCAGAATCCGAAGTCGAGCACGACGCTGACCCCAAGGCGCAGAGCGTCGATGGCCAGTGCGACGAGTCGACCCTCCAGCAGCCACCGCTTGCCGTCGGGCCGCTCCTGGTGCCGGTCCTCCTGGCCGAAGAGGGAGAGCGCCCAGTCGTCGGCGGTGAGCCGCAGGGCCCCACGCGCCGCCAGCTCCCGCGCCCGCACGGTCTTCCCGGACGCGGGAAGGCCCACCATCAAGAACAGTGTGGGTGCCTGACCCGCCTGCGTACCGCTCACCGTCTCATGCACGTGGTCCATGGTGCCTGTCGAAGGCCCTTGTCCGGTCCCCGGGCGGCGCCGGCGCTCGCCGCCGCGGGGAACCTCATCGGATCAGCCCTGTCGCGTCCGGGCGTGGCTTGTCGCCCACTCGAGCGCGTAGTCGGCCACCTTCTCCCAGCCGGCCTCGACACCGGTGAAGTGTGAGCGCTCCGGGAACTCGTAGGTCTCGGTCGTCGCCTCGGAGTTGCGGTACTTCTTGGCGTTCGCCCGGATCACCGCGGGCGGCATCAGGTGGTCCTTGCCGCCGATGATGAACAGCAGCGGGGCGCGGTCGTCCAGGTCGTAGTCGACCCAGGTCTCCTGGTGGCCGGGTTTGAAGTTGGCGATCAGGCCGTAGGCCCACACCCAGTTGCCGGGCGCCGGGATGTGCAGGTAGTCGTACGCCGCGTCGGATTCCTCGCGGCTGACCGTGTTGGCGAACGCGTAGTGGAACTGCTCCTTGGTGAATCCCACCGCGCGGTGCCGGTTGGCCGGGTTCTTGAGTACGGGGAACAGCGACTTGATCTGAGCCGGCGGATTCACCCGCACGCCCTCCGTCGGAGCCGAGTCGATCGTCACCGCGGCGGCGCCCAGCCCTCGGTTGACCAGGAGTTGGGTGAACGTCCCGCCGAATGAGTGGCCCATGATGATCGGCGGACGGTCCAAGCTCTCCACCACGTCGGTGAGGTGGTCGAGCGTCGCGGGAACGGAGGCCTCGGCGATGATCTCGGGCTTCTCGCGCAGCGCCTCGACCTCGATCTCAAATCCGGGGTACGTGGGCACGATGACCTCGTGCCCCTTCGCCCGGTAGTGGTCCGCCCAGCGGTCCCAGCTCCGGGCGGTCATCCAGAGCCCGTGGATCAACACGATGGGCAGGGCTTCGGTGGTCGGCGTGGTCATGATGACTTTCCTTCCGACAATGCGGTGCTGAGGACATGGATCGCTTGCTCGATGGCGCCGGTGGCGGCGGCGGTGCGGCGCAGCGGGTTGAGCATCATGAAGTCGTGCAGGATGCCGTTGTAGCGGACGGAGGTCGTCCGCACGCCGGCCTCGGTCAGCTTGCGGGCGTACGCCTCGCCCTCGTCGCGGAGGACATCGTTCTCGTCCACGATCACGAACGCCTCGGGCAGGCCGGCGAGTTGATCGATGCTCGCCCGCAACGGCGACGCGGTGATCTCGGCCCGGGCGGACACGTCGGGCAGGTAGGCGTCCCAGAACCAGGCCATCGACTTGGCGGTGAGGAACGGGCCCTGGGCGAACTCGCCGTAGCTGCCGGTGTTCTGCCCGGCATCGGTGACCGGGTAGTACATCGACTGGTGCACGAACGCGACGTCACCACGCTGTTTGGCGAGGATCGCCAGGGCGGCGGCCATGTTGCCGCCGACCGAGTCGCCGGCGACCGCCAGCCGCGTCGCGTCGAGGCCCTCGGTCGCACCGTGCTGAACGATCCAGCGCGCGGTCGCGTACCCCTGCTCGATGGCGACCGGGTAGTGGGCCTCGGGTGACCGGTCGTACTCGACGAAGACAACCGCCGCCCGTACCCCGACGGCCAGTTCGCGAACCAGCCGGTCGTGCGTGCCGGCGTTGCCGAGGACCCAGCCGCCGCCGTGCATGTAGAGGATGGTGGGCAGCATGCCGCCGGCGTCCGTGGGCTTGACGATGCGGACCCGCACCTCACCGACGTCGGCCGGAACGGTGATCCACTTGTCGTTCACCTCGGGCTTCGGGATCGGCGCGGCCTGGACGTCGTCGAGGACCTTCCGGGCGCCGTCAGGGCTGAGTTCGTAGAGGAACGGAGGCTGGGCCGTGGCGTCAGTGAAGTCCTGAGCCGCGGGTTCGAGGAAGTGCTCGGTCATGACGGTTTCGACCTTTCTCTCTCACAGTTCCGCGCCGAGGTCGCTGAACAGGCGGTCCCGGGTGAGACCGCTCGAACAGCACCTTGGTGTCGGCGGGGTCGTCGAGGTCGATTCGGTCGGGCAGGTGCTCGGCCATCGCCTCGGCGTGCTGTTCTCCGTATGCGCGGCGGATGACGTTGAGGGCGTGCGCCTTGGTGATCACAGCCATGGGGATCCTCCTTCCGGGAGCCGTCCGGCACCTCGATTGCAGGGACAGCGCGGCGCACGAATTCGTGACACCGACGCCGGCATGATCACTGCCGGGTCTCGGCCCGGTCCCGGATCCCGGTCAGCATGCGACGCATCATCGGGTAGTCGGCGAGTTCCATCAGCAGCACGGTGAACGGCGTCAACGGCCGACGCCACTCGTAGCGGGTGCGCATGCGGCTGATCATGCGGGTCCGGTTCCCGCTCAGCGGCGTCAACCTCCAGGCGAAGGTGCGGTTCGGGGTACGCCACAGCAGCCAGG
>NZ_JBFAZH010000148.1:0-10426 GCF_040681735.1 Actinoplanes sp. NPDC051633
AGCGGATGTGTCCGTTGCCTCGAGCGCCCATGTCAAGCACGAGGAAGCGCGTATCAGGGGTGGCTTTCAAAACCGTGTAAGGGAACCCGAGCTCGTTGTTCAGCGAGCCGGGCGGTGAGATCGTCGGACCGAGCTGCGAGAGCAGTTGCCCGAGGTAGTCCTTCGTCGTCGTTTTTCCGGAGGAACCGGTCAGGCCAACCACGGTCAACGACGGCAGGCGATCGATCACGGCACGAGCCAGCGCAGCCAACGCGGCCAACTGCTTGGTGACGACGACACCGGGCTTGCCGACATCCCGGGTGCCCAGATAGGGGCCCGACACGAAGTCGTGGCCGTCCGCCTTCTCCCCGGCGAACGCCACGAAGAGGCCGTCGGCGGTGGCCTTGCGGGAGTCGTACTCCACCGGGCCGCCGACCACGACGGCCGGGTCCGCGTTCACCAGGGTGCCGCCGGTGATCGAGGCGATCTCACCCATCGAGAGTGGGATCACGCCGCGCCACCCGTCCGTCCCGCCAGCGCCGCCGCCAGCTCCACCCGGTCGTCGAACGGCAGCACCTCGCCGCCGACCTCCTGACCCCGCTCGTGCCCCTTGCCCAGCACCGCCACCACGTCGCGTGGACCGGCGAGCCCGACCGCCTCGTCGATCGCGGCACGCCGGCCGGCCACCTCGATGATCTTCGCCGCGGCGCCGGTGTGCTCGGCGCCGGCCCGGACGGCGGCGCGGATCGCGGCCGGGTCCTCGGTCCGCGGGTTGTCGTCGGTCACCACGACCACGTCGGCGCCGCGGGCCGCGGCCGCGCCCATCAGCGGGCGCTTGCCGGTGTCGCGGTCGCCGCCCGCGCCGATCACGCAGACCAGCCGGCCGCCGCGGGCGGAGGCCAGCTCGCGGAGGGCGGCCAGCGCGGCCACGATGGCGTCCGGCTTGTGCGCGTAGTCGACCACGCCCAGGATCTCGCCCGGCGATGCGACCTGCTCGAGCCGGCCCGGGACCCCGGGGCAGCTCGCGACGCCGCGGGCGGCGGTCTCCGGCGGCACCCCGACGGCGGTGAGCGCGGCGAGGGCCAGCAGGGCGTTCGCCACGTTGTGCCGGCCGGGCAGCGAGACACCGGCCTCGACCGCTCCGGCCGGGCCGTGCGCGGTGAAGCGCTGCCCGTACGCGGAGGGCCGGATCGCCGACGCCCACCAGCCGGCGCTGTCGTCGCCGGCCGCGGAATACGAGATCGTGGCCGGCTTGAACAGCGGGCGCAGGGCTTCATCGTCCAGATTGAGCACCTCGACGCGGCACCGGCCGTCGAAGAGTTTCGCCTTGGCCGCGAAGTAGTCGTCCACGTCGGCGTGGAAGTCGAGGTGGTCGAGGCCGAAGTTGGTGTAGCCGCCGACGTCGAAGCGCACCCCGCCGACCCGGCCCATGGACAGCGCGTGGCTGGACACCTCCATGACCACCGCCTGGACGCCGCGCTCCAGCGCGTACGCCAGCATCGCGTGCAGGTCGGTGGCCTCCGGCGTGGTCCGGACACTGTCGACGGTCAGATCGCCGAGCCGCGTCTCCACCGTGCCGATCAGCCCGGTGGTCAGCCCGGCCGCCTGCAGCCCGGCCTCGATCAGATAGGCCGTCGAGGTCTTCCCCGCGGTCCCGGTGATGCCGATCATCGTCAGCCGCGACGTCGGGTCCCCGTAGATCGCCGACGCCACCGTGCCGAGAACGGCGCGCGGGTCGTCGACGACGAGCACCGGGAGCCCAACGGCGTTCCCCGAGCCCTCGGCGTCGGTCAGGACGGCCGCCGCGCCCCTGTCCCGGGCCTCGCCGGCGAATGACGCACCGTGCCGCCGCGCCCCCGGCAACGCCGCGTACAGATCGCCCGGACGCACCTCACCGCTGGCGTGCGTGACCCCCGTGACGGTCGCGTCACCACCGGTCGCACGGGCGCCCACCAGGGCCGCGAGGTCATCCGTCCGGCGCGGCGGGACGGTCGTGGGACGGGGAATGCCGGGCACGGCGTCAGACCCTACCCGGTGTTCCGCGAACCCCTGCGAACGCCATGGCCTCAGGGAAAGATCTTGAACTTCGGCGGATTGGTGCCCGACGGCGGCACCTTGTAGTGCAGCAGCGTGGTGCGCATCATCTCGGCGAAGGCGGGCGCCGCCACGTCACCGCCGGTGCCGGTCGGCACGTCGGCGAACACCGCGATCACGTACCGCGGGTTGTCCGCCGGCGCCATGCCGATGAACGACCCCGCGTTGTGCTTGGTGTACTGGCCGTCGATCAGCCGCTTGCCCGTACCCGTCTTGCCCGCGATCCGCCAGCCGTCGACGCGCGCCTGCGTACCCGTGCCGCCCTTGCTGTCGACCACCGCCTCCATCAGCAGCCGCAGCTGCGCCGCCACCTCCGGCCGCAGCACCTGGTGGGTGGCCGGCGCCGGAGCCGGAACCGCCGGGCCCTGGTAGGGGATGGTCGCCTTGATCAGGTGCGGCTGCACATACGTGCCGTTGTTGGCGATGGTGGCGTAGCCGGCCGCCATCTGGATGAGGGTGGCGTCGACGCTGTGGCCGATCGGGATCGACCCGGCCGCCGAGCCGCTCCACTCGTCCGGCGGCAGCAGCTTGCCCTCGGCCTCGCCCGGCATGCCCTCGCCGGTGGCCCGGCCCAGCCCGAACTTCTGCTGGTACTCGTAGACGCGCTGCTTGCCGAGCTTGTCCGCGATCAGGATCGTGCCGACGTTCGACGAGTAGGCGAGCAGCCCCGCCATCGTCATCTTGGTGCCCTTCTTCTGCCGGTGCGTGTCCGAGAAGGTATATCCGCCACGCTCCAGCGCCGGGCCGATGGTCAGCACCGAGTCGGGCCTGACCAGCCCCTCCTGCAGCGCCGCGCCGAAGATGAACGCCTTGTGCGTCGAACCCGGGTCGGTGATCACGCTGGTCACCACGTCCTCGCGGTTGACCGGCTTGTAGTCGAACGGCTTCTGCGCGTCGTACGCCGGGTAGCTGGCCTGCGCCAGCACCTCGCCGGTCTTGACATCCAGCACCACCGCGCCGCCGACCGTGGCGTCCACGTCCTCCATCCGCTCACCGAGGATCCGCTGCACCTCGAACTGCAGGTCGCGGTCGATGGTCAGCTGCAGCGACGTGCCCGGCGAGGCCGGGGTCAGCTTGTGGTAGCCGCCGGGGATCTCCTTGTCGAGCTGGCCCCGCCCGGTCTCGTAGACCCGCTTGCCGTCGGTGCCGCGCAGCAGCTCGTCGTAGCGCGCCTCCAGACCCTCGAGCCCGGTGTGGTCCTCGCCGGTGAAGCCGATCAGGTTCGCCGCCAGGTCGGCGCCCGGCACGTCGCGCCGCTCGTCGCGGTCCTCGCGGATGCCCGGCAGGTTCATCGCGGCGATCCGGTCGGCCACCGCCACGTCCACGCCGCGGGCCAGGTAGACGAACCGCACGGCGCCACCGCCCGGACGCTGCTTGCGGGCCATCAGCTGGGTGAGCTTGGACGGTGCGACGCCCAGCAGCGGGGACAGCTTGGCCGCGACCTCCGCCGGCTTCTGCACCAGCTCGGGGTCGGCGTAGATGTACCGCGCCTCGACGCTGTGCGCGAGCACCTCGCCGCCGCTGTCCAGGATGCTGCCGCGCGGCGCCGGCAGCAGCACCTCGGTGAGCCGGTCCTGGCGCTGCCGCAGCAGCCGCTGCAGCGACTCCGGCGACTCGACCACCTGCAGCACGACCAGCCGCACGCCGATGGTCGCGAAGAGGGCGAGCGCCAGCACGGTGCCGAGCCTGAGCCGGCGCGCGCTGTTGGCCAGGCGCGGCGGCTCGGCCGGGACGGCGGGCGCGGGCCGTCTGCGCGGCGGGGCGCTCTTGGCCGGCCGGCTGCCGGCGACACGGCGTGGTTCCGGCGCCATCCGGGTACGCGTACCGCCCGCCCCCGCCCGGACCCGGCCGTTCTGCTTGTCCCTGGTCGCAGGCTCCCGCTTCGCTGCCGTGACCTTCTTGGCCGGCCCCCGCCTCGGTGGCTCGGGGGTCCGTTGCGGGGCGGCCTCGGGCTCCTCGGCCGGCTGCCGCTTGCGCGGCGGCGCCGGCTTTCCCCCGTCGAGCACCTGCAACGCCGGCCGGAACGGATCGGTGGTCCGCCCGGCCCGCGGCGACCGGGTGCGCTGGTCGCGCTCGGCGACGGTGCGTCCCCGCGGCGTGTACGCCCGGGCCTCGCCGATGCCGCCGAAACCGCGCCGGGCACCCTCGTCCTCCGGCGGAACGTCACGGGACGCACCGCGCCGGGGCGGCTGGCCCCGGCGCGGTGGTTCCTCGGCTCTCGGCGACACGGCTTACTGCCCCGTGCCGGGCGCGGCCGCGCCGGTGTTGCCGCCCTGCGGGGCCGCACCCTGCGTCGCCGCGCCCTGCTGCGTCGACCCGGCCTGCGCCGACCCGGCCTGCGCCGACCCGGCCGGTGCCGCGCCGTCCTGCGCGGTGATCGCCGGCTCGCCCTGGCCCGGCTTCGGCACGCCGATGATCTTGCCGTCCGGCAGCCGGATGTAGGCCGGCTCGCCCTTGACCAGGCCGTACCGCTTGGCCGCGGCGTCCAGGCTGCCCACGCTCTCGTACCCGGCCAGCTGGTTCTCCAGCTGCTGCTGCTGCTTGTCGAGCTTGACCTGCTCGTCCTGCAGCGTGCTCAACTCGAAGGAGTTCTCCATCGTCTTCGTGTTGATCAGCAGGATGCCCAGCACACCGGCCAGCACGATCGCGATGACCACCGCGATGAACGGTGCCCGCGGCGCCCGGATCGGCGCCGGCGGCGCCACCCGCAGCGCCGGCCTCGTGGTGCGCACCGGCTCGGTGACCGCGGTGTCCAGCCGCAGCGCGGCCGTCCCCTGGGTCGGCGCCGTCACGGCCGGGCTCCGGCGCACCCCCCGGGCGTCGGCACCCCCCGTGCGACGCGGCGTGTCGGTGGTGCGTGTTTCGGTGGTGCGCGCCTCGCTGCTGCGCTTCTCCGCGGTCCGGCCCCCCGACCGCGGCGCGTACGTACGCTCGCTCATCGTCCCTCCCCCTCCTGGCGTTCCCCCGGGCGTAACCGCCCTCGTCCCCCGTGCGTTGTCGACATGCGAGGCCGTTCGCGGGCGGCCCCGTCGTCGAGTCGTTCCACCGCTCGCAGCCTCACCGAGGCCGCTCGCGGGTTCGCTTCCACCTCCGCCGCGCTCGCCTGCTCCGACCCCTTTGTCAGCAGGCGAAGCTGCGGACCCGTCCCGGGCAGCTCGACCGGCAGGTCGATCGGCCCGGTGCTGCGCGCCCTCGCGGCGATGGCGCGCTTGACGATCCGGTCTTCCAACGATTGGTAGCTCATCACCACAAGGCGCCCGTTCGGGGCCAACGAGTCCAAAGCAGTCGGAACCGCAGACTCGAGTGCGGCGAGTTCGCCATTTACCTCAATGCGTAGCGCCTGAAACGTTCTTTTCGCGGGATTTCCACCCGTTCGTCGCGCGGCGGCCGGGATCGCGTCCTTGACCAGCTCCGCGAGCCGGGCCGTGGACGTGATGCGTCCCTTCTCCCGCTCGCGGACGATGGCCGACACGATCCGCGAGGCGAACTTCTCCTCGCCGTACGTCCGCAGCACCCGGACCAGATCGCCCGGCTCGTAGCCGTTCACGACCTCCTCGGCCGTGCTCCCCCGCGACTGGTCCATCCGCATGTCCAGAGGCGCGTCCTGCGCGTAGGCGAACCCCCGGTCGGGCTCATCCAGTTGCAACGACGACACACCCAGGTCGAACAGGCCACTGTGGAACCGCCCGTGGCCCGTGTTCTCGAGGCCCAGGCTCTCGAGCACCGACGGAAGCTCGTCGTAGACCGCGTGCACCAGGTGCACCCGGTCGCCGAAGCGTTCCAGCCGCCGGCGGGAGTGCTCCAGAGCCTCCGGATCCCGGTCGAGTCCGATGAGGACGACGTCCGGGAAGCGCTCGAGCACCGCCTCGGCGTGGCCGCCGAGACCCAAGGTGAAATCCACGTGTACGGCGAGCGGGAGCTCCAGCGCGGGAGCGAGCAGCTCGAGACAACGCTCGAGCAGCACCGGCACATGCGTGCCCCGTGGCTCCCCCATGTCGACCCCCAGTCGCCAGGCTCTCCTGCGTCACCCGGTCCGATCCGGACGTCGAATCCGTACCGCCAGATCCCCATCCGCTCGTGCCCGCTGCCGGCGGGCGCCGCGCCTGGCGCCGGGGAAGAGGCGCCAGGAACGCAAGCGGCTGGAGATCTCGCAGTACGGACGGGCAGTGACGCCGTCACAGTCCCCCGGGCAGCACCCCCTCTTCGATGTCCGCGAAGTCGTCCTCGCTCGCCGAGAGGTACTCGTCCCAGGACTGCTTGTCCCAGATCTCCACCCGCGTGCTCGCGCCGATCACCACCAGCTCACGGTTGAGGGCCGCATACTCACGCAGGTGCGCCGGGATCGTGACCCGGCCCTGCTTGTCGGGAACCTCGTCGTGCGCGCTGGCGAAGAACACCCGGCTGTAGGCCCGGGCGGCCTTGTGGGTGACCGGCTGCTCGCGCAGCTGCCCCGCGATGCGCTGGAACTCCGGCATCGGGAACACGTACAGGCAACGCTCCTGCCCCTTGGTGATCACGACACCTCCCGCCAGCTCGTCCCGGAACTTCGCCGGAAGGATCAGCCGCCCCTTGTCGTCGAGGCGTGGGGTGTGCGTGCCGAGAAACATCGGCCATCCCCCCTACGCCCCTGCCGGCGGTTCGCGGTCCGCCGAGTCGATGCTGGGCCGGCAGGTCCCCCCTGCCACTGCGCTCCACTCTACTCCACTTCCCTCCACTCGCAACCGGAATGGCGGCGTCCTTGAAACGGATTCGCGGATGAATTGCCAGCTCAGCGAGGTGGAGTGCCAGTGGAGGGGATTCTGGCACCCCAGCCGGTCCGTTTCCCGACATGACGCCCAGGCGGGCAGGAAATCACGTTTTTGATCATGCTTGAGAGGCCGTTCGGACGACCCGGGGAGGAAAATGGAGGGAACACGACGACGGCGGGGCGCGCATCCGAGAACCTCGGACACACGCCCCGCCGTTGCCGTGTTGCTGCCGTGCTGCTGCCTCAGATCAGGCGGCGCACCACGTAGTTACTGCTGAACATCTTGCGCTTGGACACCCGCGCACCGGAGTGCGGCGAGTCCCAGACCTTGCCGCCGCCGGCGTAGATGGCGGCGTGGTACCCGTACGAGCCGGAGCGGGTGATGATCAGGTCACCGACCTGCTTCTTGCTCTTGCTGACGGCCTTTCCGTACCTCTGCTGCAAATTCGCCTTGTGCGGCAGCTTGCGCCCAGTCGTCTTCTTGTAGACGTACATGGTGAAGCCGGAGCAGTCGAAGCGCTTGGGACCCGCGGCACCGAACAGGTACAGCGCGCCCTTGTGCTTCGCGGCCTCGTTGACCACCTTGGTGCCGTTGTTCTTGACGGTGACCTTGATGCCGTTGCTGATGCCCGCGTAGAGGCCGCCGCCGCCCAGGAACTTGAAGCGGAGCGAGGCGGTGGTCAGCGGCTTGGCGATGAAGTTGCGGGACCCCTTGGTCTGCCACGTGCTCCACTTGCCCTTGCGGTAGACCTGCAGGGCCACCCGGCCGGCGGTGACAGCCTTGCCCGTCTTCGGGTGGGTCACCTTCGCGGTCAGCTTGACCGTGTTGCCGTACAGGATGGTCCGCGTGTTGCTGGTCATCTTGACCTTCGCGACCGTCCTCGCCGCGGCCGCGGCCACGACGGGTGTGGCGGCCGCTGCCGGCTGCGTGGCCACGAGCTGACCGGCGCAGAGGCTGAGACCCAGGGACAGCGCGATGGTGCCGGTGCTGAGCTTGCGGCGCCGGCTGATACTGCTTCCGTGCACGGTAGAGATGTCCCTCCGGCACGCCTGCGAGGTTAGCTGTCGGGTTCGGGCGGGAAGGTTGCCCGGCCGCTTGTCGCGGCTTCACCCCAAGGTCCTCGGTTCGGACCGTAAATCCGGGTCCCCCGTCCCTGCCCCCTGGTGCCTTTGTTCGGTACGTGTTCTCGGGTCGTGGTCCCGGACCGGGGCAGGGCTCGGCGTGATCCGGGTGCGCACGACCGGGGAGCGGTTGCTCTCCGGCCAGACCTTGCTACCCGAATTCCCGTACGGTTGCAGAGCGTGAGCGGTGACTCTGTGTAGTTGGCACAATGGACAGTGTCCGGTTTGTGACCGACCCGAGACAAATGCCAATGCGTTGCGCACAGACGTGATCACGAAGCGTCGAAGGTTACGGGTGAGTCACGCCACACAAATTCTGCGTGATGAGATGATCATGGACGGTGGGAAGTCCCCTGTTCACGGCCCTAAACCCTTTTACCGGCCAGGATGCGATCGGCCGGACGGACGAGGCCGCCACCCACCGATTCCGGCAACTCGACGCGATGTCCGGTTCCGGTACTGTCGCGTCCGTGACGGACGGGAAGATGCCCCTACGGGCAAAGGTGGCGAGCTCCGTCTCGCGGACCGCGGCGGCGCTCTCCCGCGCGGCCGGCCGCGGCGACGGCTCGGTGATCGGCGGCTGGATCGGGCTGAAGATCGACCCCGACCTGCTGCGCAACCTGGCGGCCGGGCGGGCGATCGCCCTGGTGTCGGGCACCAACGGCAAGACGACCACCACCCGGCTGACGGCGGCCGCGCTGGGCGTGCTCGGGCCGGTGGCCACCAACTCCTTCGGCGCCAACATGCCCACCGGGCACACCTCGGCGCTGGCCAAGGCCGGCGCCACCCCGTTCGCGGTGCTCGAAGTGGACGAGCACTATCTCGACCGGGTGATCGACGAAACCACTCCCCGCGCGGTGGCGTTGCTCAATCTGAGCCGCGATCAGCTCGACCGGGCGCAGGAGGTGGCGATGATGGCGCAGAAGTGGCGGACCGCGCTCGCCGACCACCCTGACATCCGCGTGGTGGCCAACGCGGACGACCCGATGGTCGTCTGGGCCGCGATCGCCAGCCCGCACGTCACCTGGTTCAGCGCCGGCCAGCGCTGGCACGACGACTCCTGGGTCTGCCCCGAGTGCGGCTCGCCGATCGAGCGCGTCGGCGGCGACTGGCGCTGCACGGGGTGCCCGCTGCGCCGCCCGGCGGCGCAGTGGACCGTCGAGGACGACGGCGTGCTCGACCCGAACGGCGACTGGCACCTGGTCAAGCTCCAGCTCCCCGGCACGGTCAACCTCGGCAACGCGGCCACCGCACTCGCGGTCGCGGCCGAGTTCGGGGTCCGCGCCGTGGAAGGTGTCCCCCGGCTGGCCGCGGTGACCTCCGTCGCCGGCCGCTACGCCCAGGTCGAGCGCGACGGCCGCAACATCCGGCTGCTGCTGGCGAAGAACCCGGCGAGCTGGCTCGAGGCCTTCGACATGGCGGACGAGGCGCCGACCCTGCTCTCCATCAACGCCCGCGACCCCGACGGCTTCGACACGTCCTGGCTCTACGACGTCGACTTCTCCCCGTTGCGCGGCCGGTCAGTGCTGATCACCGGTGACCGCGCGTACGACCTCGCGGTGCGCCTCGAAGTGAACGGTGTGCCCTTCCGTCACGTACGTACCTTCACCGAAGCGGTCCGGGAGACACCCCCCGGGCGGCTCGAGGTGATCGCGAACTACACCGCGTTCCAGGACATCCGAGCGGAGTTGGACCGTGTCAACTGAAAGCACCCTCCGGGTCGTCTGGATCTACCCGGATCTGCTGTCGACCTACGGTGACCGGGGCAACATGCTGATCCTGGCGCACCGGGCGGCCCTGCGCGGCATCCCGGCCGAGACCATCGAGGTGCGCTCCGACCAGCCGATGCCCACGACCGCCGACATCTACCTGATCGGCGGCGGCGAGGACGGTCCGCAGGCACTGGCCGCCGAGCGACTGATCACCGACGGCGGCGTGCACAAGGCAGTGGCCCAGGGCGCGGCCGTTTTGGCGGTATGCGCCGGTTATCAGCTGTTCGGTCACTCCTTCTTCGCCAAGGGTGCCAAGTATCAAGGCCTCGGCCTGCTCGATCTGACCTCCGACCGGGGCGAGACCCGGGCGGTGGGCGAGCTGCGGGGGGACGTCGACCCGCGGCTGGGCCTGCCCCCGCTGACCGGTTTCGAGAACCACGGCGGGCGCACCCACCTGGGAGAAGGCGTCGCGCCGCTGGCCCGGGTGACCGCCGGCATCGGCAACGACGGCCAGACCGAGGGCGCCTGGCACGGCAAGATCCTCGGCACCTACAGCCACGGCCCGGCGCTCGCCCGCAACCCAGATGTAGCCGACCTGCTCCTGCGATGGGCCACCGGGCTGGATAGTCTTGCCCCCGTCGACGACACATGGGCAGACCGGCTACGGACCGAGCGACTCACCGCAGCAAGTGCCTGACCAGCGCAAACGCCGAACGAACCGGGAGTGTAAGCCTTTATGACCGACACCCTGATCGCCCCGCGGGGCATCCTC
>NZ_JBFAZH010000149.1:0-10425 GCF_040681735.1 Actinoplanes sp. NPDC051633
TATCTGGCGGCAGGTCCTGGAACAGCGGGACCTGCGCCGACGCCAGCGTGGTGAACACCCCGGGTGCGCCGTAGTCGATGAGCATGCCGGGAACATACCCCCGGCCTACGACAAGTTCCGGGGCTTACTTCTCCTGGTCGTAGAGCGCCCGGATCTCGTCCGCCGGCAGCGCCCGGTCGTACAGGTGCACCTGGTCGGCCTGGCCGTCCAGGTAGTCGACCGGGTTGCCGCCGAACTTGCCGCGGCCGATCACCGTGTTGCCGGTCGGGGTCGACGACGACAGGCAGGCGCCGGTCGAGCCGGCGAGCTCGCCGTCGACGTAGAGCCGCAGCTCACCCTTCACCGAGTCGCGCACGCCGACCAGGTGGTACCAGCGGCCGACATCCGGCTTCACCGGGCCCAGCGCGCGGACGCCGGCGAAGCTCATCGCCCAGCGCTGGTCGGCGCCCGAGTACTGCAGGAAGAAGTCGCTGCTGCTCGGACCGTCCTGGCTGACCACCGTCTGGAACGCGCCGTCGGCCTTGTCCAGCTTGACCCAGGCCGAGGCCGAGTAGTCGGTCGAGGTGTCCAGTATCGGCTTGCCGAGGTCGACGTACTGCGTCGACCCGTTCAGGTCGATCGCCTGGTTCTGGTGACCGGCCACGAAGCCCGGGTTGCCGACCAGCGTGCCGTCGTTGTCGCCGGCCTCGTCGGTGGCGTTGCCGTCCAGCGGGTAGTACGAGACGCCGGTCAGGCCCGGGGTGCCGGGCGGCGGCGGCGGGACGTTGCCGGCCGAGCCGTCGGCCTCCCGGATGATCCGCTTGTTGATGGCGCGGACCTTGGTGAAGTCCATCTTCTGCACCTGGCGGTCATAGGTGTAGAAGCCGTTGACCTCGTGCTCGACGTCGGTGATCTGGGTGTAGATCGCGCCGCTGATGCCGCACCGCTGTGCGGAGGTGATGACCGCCTTCTGGTTGTCCACGTACGCCTTGGTCAGCGCGTCGGGGCTGGGCAGCATCTCGTACGCGCCACCGTCGCCGAACCACATGTGGTTGGGCACCTCGAGGCCGAAGCCGCCGTGCTCACCGTCGATCGACACCCGGGTGCCGTCCGGCGCCGGCGAGGCGGGGCCGGTGTACTGGTGGTGGTCGATGACGTCGCCGCGACCGGAGTCACCCTTTGAGTTGCAGCAGTTCACGCCGCTGTGCGCGTTCACCAGCCGCGAGGGGTCCTGCGCCTTGACCTCGTCCGCGATGCGGCCGGTCGCGGTGCGGTCCCACTCGCCCCAGCCCTCGTTGAACGGGACCCAGGCGACGATCGAGGTCCAGCTGTCGTGCTCGCGCACCATCTCGTGCAGCTCGGACTCGAACTGCGCGCGCCACTCGGCCGGGATCGGGCCGGTGTTGGCCGACGGCATGTCCTGCCACACCAGCAGGCCCAGCTTGTCCGCCCAGTAGTACCAGCGGTCCGGCTCCACCTTGATGTGCTTGCGGACGGTGTTGAAGCCGAGCTCCTTGTGCGCCTCCAGGTCGAACCGCAGCGCCGCGTCGGTGGGCGCGGTGTTCAGCCCGTCCGGCCAGAAGCCCTGGTCCAGCGTGGACATGTTGAACAGGATCTTGCCGTTCAGCGCGATCCGGAGCTTGCCGTCGGCGCCGGCCTTCTTGCCGATCTCGCGCAGGCCGAAGTACGAGCCGACGGTGTCCAGCGGCGTGGTCCCGCTGAGCAGCTGCACCTCGAGCGTGTAGAGGTACGGGTTGTCCGGCGACCACAGCTTCGGGTTGCGCACCGGCAGCGTCAGCTCGGTGTCCGCGGCGCCGGTGACCTGGCCGACGATGCCGCCGCTGGCGTTCCGGGCCACCGCCTTGACGGTCAAGCCGGAGCCGTTCACGGTGCGCGCGGTCAGCTTGAGTGCGCCGGCCGCGACGTCGGGGGTCTGCTTCAGGCTGTCGATCCGGGCGTTCGGGGTCGGTTCCATCCACACCGTCCGCCAGATGCCGGAGCTGCCCTGGTAGAAGATGCCCCGGTCGCTGACCCGGCGCTGCTTGCCGATCGGCTGGCCGGTGGCGTCGGTGAGATCCTCGGCCCAGACGATGAGCTCCTGCGGGCCCTTGCCCTTCAGCGCGTTGGTGACGTCGACGCTGAAGCCGTCGTACCCGCCGCGGTGGGTGGCCACCTGCGTGCCGTTCACCCACACCTTGGCGTCGTAGTCGACCGCGCCGAAGTGCAGCTGCAGCCGCTGGCCCTGCCACGCGGCCGGCACGGTGAAGGTCCGGCGGTACCACATCCGGTCCTCGTGCCGCTGGATGCCGGAGAGCGCGGACTCGATCGGGTAGGGCACGAGCACCCGCTCACCGAGCGCCCGGCCGACCGGCGGCGCCTCGCCGACCTCGGCCTTGGCGAACTGCCACACACCGTTGAGGTTCTGCCACGCGTCACGGGTCAGCTGCGGGCGGGGGTACTCGGGCAGCGCGTTGGTGGGGCTGACCTCGTCGAACCACGGGGTGGCGATCGGGGGGTTGCCCTTCTCCCACTGTGGAGCAGCGTCGGCACGGGTGGCGGGGCCGGCCAGGCCGACCGTTATCAAGGTGGCGGCGGCCGCGGCCAAGGCCCGCCGTCGGGGTTTCAACATGTGTGGTTCCTCTCGCGTTTGTTCGGTACGCGGGCAGCCACAACACGCGGGCCGCCAGGAGCCAACACATTCCAACAACAGTGATCAGGTTACGTCAAGGTTTCGAGTGAAGTTGTTCGATCGACCAAGCCTGTTCAAGCAGTGGTCAGGTATCGATACCCCAGACGCTCCATCCGGGACGCCTCGAGGCAGTGCCGGCCGTCCAGCAGCACCGGCGTACGCATCAGCCCGACGAACTTGCCCCAGTCCAGGTCCAGGTACTGATCCCACTTGGTCACCAGGATGACCGCGTCCGCGTCGTCGAAGATCTCCTCGACCGACGACGCCAGCTGGCCGGCCAGCTCCGGCTGCTCCCTGATGAACCGCTCCCCCGCCACCGGGTCGTGCAGGGTCACCCGGGCGCCGCGGGCGACGAGCTGGTTCGCGATGTCCACCGACGGCGAGTCGCGCAGGTCGTCGGTGTCCGGCTTGAACGCCAGACCGAGCAGGCCGATCTTGCGTCCCTTGAGGATCCGCAGCTCCGCCAGCAGCCGGTCGACCACGACCAGGCGCTGCTGCCGGTTGACCTCGCGGGCGGCGCGCACGATCGGCATGTCGTGGTGGTACTCCTCGGCCGTCGTGATCAGCGCGGCCGTGTCCTTGCCGAAGCAGGAACCGCCCCAGCCGACGCCGGGCTCGAGGAAGCGCGAGCCGATCCGGGCGTCCAGGCCGATGCCGCGGGCCACCTGGGTCACGTCCGCACCGACCTTGCCGGCCAGCCGGCCGACCTCGTTGATGAAGCTGATCTTGGTGGCCAGGAAGGCGTTCGCCGCGTACTTGATCAGCTCGGCCGACGCCAGGTCGGTGGAGACCATCGGCACCGCGCCGACCTCGCCCGGCCGGGGCAGGAAGGTGGGCGGGGTGAAGGTCTGGTTGAGCACCGCCCGGTAGAGCCGGTTCATCACGTCCAGCCCGCGCGGGTGGTCGGAGCCGACCACGATCCGGTCGGGGTAGAGCGAGTCGAAGATGGCCACCCCCTCGCGCAGGAACTCGGGGTTCGACGCCACGGTGAACTCGCCGTCGGCCCGGCGGCCGTGCGACCGCTCGAACGCCTCGCGCAGGATCGAGTCGACCCAGTTGCTGCTGCCGATCGGCACGGTCGACTTGTTCACCACGACGGTGAAGGCGTCGGCCTGCCCGGCGACCCCGGTCAGCAGGTGCCGGCCGACGCTGTCCGCGGCCGAGCTCAGGTATCGCAGGTCCGGGTTGCCGTCCGGCAGCGACGGGGTCTGCACGGCGATGAAGACGACCTCGGCGCCGGGCACGCCCTCGGCGTAGTCGGTGGTGAAGGTGAGCCGCTCGGACGCCTCGGCGAGCAGCGCCTCCATGTGCGGCTCGTAGATCGGCGACCGGCCGGCGCGCAGCGTCTCGACCTTGTTCTCGTCCAGGTCGACGCACGTCACGTCGTGTCCCAGGAAGGCCAGACTGACCCCCGTGGTGAGTCCCACGTAGCCCGTGCCGACGACGCACACCTTCATCGCAGATGTCCCCTTTCCCGATAGCACCCGACACCGTAGCCGAAGCGGGAAACTCAAGCCTGTCCCGTCACGGCCGACGGTCCGGGCGTGACGGTGGGTAGCGGCGTGCTCCCGGCCGGTCCCGGGCGTACCCCACCAGGACCGGCACCCATTCTGCCCGGGATCTCCAGGCGATCCTGCACTCCGACCTGGTCGGATTCATGACGGCCGCCACACGCCTGCCCCGGTGAACCAGTCCCGCTGACCCGGTTGCACCGGCGCGGGCGGCACCGGAGGATCAGTGGAATGCGGGTGACGGTGTGGGGCGAGTTCCGGCACGAGCGCGACGAGCCGGAGGTGGCGAAGCTCTATCCGGACGGCATGCACGCCACGATCGCGGCCGGCATCGCCGAGCACCTCGGCGACGCCGAGATCCGCACCGTGACGCTGGACGACCCCGAGCACGGGCTGACCGAGGAGACCCTGGCCGCCACCGACGTGCTCACCTGGTGGGGACACCGCGCCCACGAGGAGGTCGCCGACGAGGTCGTCGCCCGGGTCCAGCGGCACGTGCTCTCCGGGATGGGCCTGGTGGTGCTGCACTCCGGGCACCTGTCGAAGATCTTCCGCGCGCTGATGGGCACCACCTGCCGGCTGCGCTGGCGCAACGGCGACGACCGCGAGCTGATCTGGACCGTCGACCCCTCGCATCCGGTCGCGCGCGGCGTGCCGCACCCGATCGAGATCGAGGCCGAGGAGATGTACGGCGAGTTCTTCGACGTCCCGCCGCCCGACGAGCTGGTCTTCCTCAGCTCGTTCAGCGGCGGCGAGGTGTTCCGCAGCGGGTGCGCGTACCGGCGGGGGTTCGGCCGGGTCTTCTACTTCCGGCCCGGCGACCAGGACTATCCGACCTATCACCACAAGGACGTGCGCAGGGTGATCGCGAACGCGGTGCAGTGGGCGTGCGGCGACGACCGGGAGCGGGAGCTGCCCGAGATCCGGCGCTACGAGGGCCCGCACGGGTGACGCCGCTGCCGGTGGTGATCGCGGGCGCCGGTCCGATGGGGCGCCAGTGGATGGAGACGGTGCTGGCCTCGGACACCGCCGTCCTCGCCGGGGTCGCCGACCTCGACATCGGGACCGCCCGGGCGGCGGCCGGCCCGGACCTGCCGGTCGGCACCGACCCGGTCGCGCTGGCGACCGACGTGGGCGCCGCGGCGATCGTCAACGTCACCGCCCCGGCCGCACACCACGCCGTGAGCATCGCCGCGCTGATCGCCGGCTTCCCGGTGCTCAGTGAGAAGCCGCTCGCCGAGACGGTGGCGCAGGGCCTGTCGCTGGCGGCCGCGTCGGAGGTGACCGGGCGGCTGCTGATGGTGAGCCAGTCGCGGCGGTGGAACGCCGGGCTGGCGGCGCTGAAGGACGCGACCGGCGGGCTGGGGGCGATCGGCACGGTCACGACGGAGTTCTTCCGGGCGCCGCGGTTCGGCGGGTTCCGCGACCGGATGGCGTACCCGCTGCTCACCGACATGGCCATCCACTCCTTCGACGCCGCCCGTTACCTGCTCGGCGACGAGCCCCTCGCCGTCACCTGCCGCAGCTGGAACCCGTCCTGGAGCTGGTACGCGGGCGACGCCGACGCCGCCGCGGTGTTCGACATGCGGCACGGCGCCCACTACGTCTACACCGGAAGCTGGTGCTCCCCCGGCCGCGAGACGTCCTGGAACGGATCGTGGACGGTGCACGGTGAGCACGGGACGGCGGTCTGGGACGGCGAGGATCCGCCGCCGGACGGGCGCCCGCACGGCATCGCGGCGGCGCTGGCCGCCTTCGCCGAGGCGGTGCGCACCGGGTCGGCCCCGCCGATGGGCGAGGTGCACGAGAACCTGAACAGCCTCGCGATGGTGGAGGCGGCGATCGCGTCGGCGCGCGCGAAGCGGACGGTGCGGATCGACGAGGTGGTCGCCCGGGCGCGGGCCACGGCGGTCCGCGACGAGCGTCATCCCCAGGTGCGGCAGCGGCTCGCAGGCTGATCACGTACGGTGCGACGGTGTCGCTGATCTCCGGTTTGGTCGTCCGTCATCGCTGGTGGGTGCTGATCGGCTGGTTGCTGCTCGCCCTGGCCGGCGGGTACGCCGCTCCCAAGGCCGTCGACGCGTTCACCTACGACTTCGGGCTGCCCGGCCAGCCGGGATACGAGACGAACTCCGACATCGTCGAGACCTTCGGCTCCGGCGGTGACGTGCCGCCGATCCTACTGGTGGTCACCGATCCGGCGCCGGGCTCGGGCACCGCGATCAGCCGGGCCGTCGCCGGCGCGCTGCCGGGGTCGCGGGTCGCCGACTACGACGAGCAGGACGGGCTGCGCTCAGCGCGTACCGGAGTGGTCGTGGTTCATGCCAAGCCCATCCCGGGGCCGGACCCGAACGCCCGGGCCCTGGCCGTCCTCGAGCAGATCGCTGGCGCCAATGGCGCCGTGGTGACCGGCAAGGACGCCCTCGCGGTCGAGGAGGAGGGCGGCTCGGGCGGCGCCGACGTGCTGGCCGAGACCATCTTCGGCGGGGCCGGCGCGCTGATCGTGCTGCTGCTGGTCTTCGGCTCGGTGCTGGCGCTGATGCCGCTGCTGATCGCCGCCGCGTCGATCCTCACCACGTTCCTGATCGTGTGGGGGCTGACCGGGCTCACCGACATCTCGTTCATCGTGCAGTTCCTGCTCGCGCTGATCGGTCTGGGCGTCGCCATCGACTACGCGCTGCTGATCGTGACCCGGTGGCGGGAGGAGCGCGGGCACGGGCTGGACAACACGGCGGCGGTCCGCGAGTCGATGCGCACCGCGGGCGAGGCCGTCTTCTTCTCCGGGGTGACCGTCGCGGTGAGTCTGGCCGCGCTGATCGTGCTGCCGGTGCCGTTCCTGCGCAGCATCGGCTTCACCGGCCTGCTGATCCCGGTGGTCAGCGTGGCCGCCGCGCTGACCCTGCTGCCCGCGCTGCTGCTGGTGGCCGGCCCGCGCCTGGACTGGCCGCATCGGCGCAAGGCCGACCCGGAGAGCCGGCTGTGGCGGCGGGTCGGCACGGCCGTGGTCAAGCGGCGGTGGCTGTCCGCGGCGGCCGCCACGATCGTGCTGCTCGTGCTGGCGCTGCCGGTGCTCGGGTTGCGGCTCGGGCAGCCCTCCGACGCGTCGGTCGCCTCCACCGGCGGGCCAGCCGGGCAGGCGATCCTCGCGGTGCAGTCGGCCGGGCTCGGCGCCGGGCTGTCCACGCCGATCGAGATCGTCGCCGACGACCCCGCGGCGATCGTCACGCTGACCGTGCAGCTGCCGGGGGTGCGCGCGGCGATCGCACCCCAGTCCTGGCGAGCCGGCGGCTCGGCGGTGGTCGACGTGTGGACGGTGGCCGACACGTCGGACGCCGAGGGCCGCGACGCGGCGGCGGAGGTCCGGCGGGTGGCCGAGCAGGCCGGCGCGCGGGTCGGCGGCGTCCCGGCGCAGGACGCCGACTTCATCGACGCCGTCTACGGCAACGCGTGGTGGGTCGTCGTGGTGATCGTGGTGGTGACCGTGCTGCTGCTGACGCGGGCGCTGCGCTCGATCGTGCTGCCGCTCAAGGCGCTGGTGCTCAACGTGATCTCGCTGGCGGCCGCGTACGGGATCACGGTGTGGATCTGGCAGGACGGCCACGGGACGGAGCTGCTCTTCGACCAGAGCCCGGCCGGCGCGATCACGACGTGGGTGCCGGTCGCCGTGTTCGCGTTCCTGTTCGGTCTGTCGATGGACTACGAGGTGTTCCTGCTGTCCCGGATCCGCGAGGAGCACGACGCCGGGCACGGCACCGACGAGGCCACCGTGCTCGGCCTCGCGCGCACCGGGCGGCTGGTCACGTGCGCCGCGCTGATCCTCTTCCTGGCCTTCATCTCGCTGTCGCGGGTGCCGGTCACCGACGTGAAGATCCTGGCCACCGCGCTGGCGCTGGGCATCATCATCGACGCCACCATCGTCCGGGGCGTGCTGGCGCCGGCCCTGGTGGCGGCGCTCGGCGACGCGAACTGGTGGACCCTCAGACGAAGGCGGAGAGTCCCGTGACGGCACGCCCGACGATCATCGTGTTGATCTCGCGGGTGCCCTCGTAGGAGTACAGCGCCTCGGAGTCGGCGACGAACCGGCCGATGTCGTAGTCGAGCACGATCCCGTTGCCGGCCAGCAGCTCCCGCGCCCAGCCGACCACCTCGCGCATCCGCGTGGTGCAGTACGCCTTGGCCAGCGCCGAGTGCTCGTCGCGGTACTCGCCGTTGTCCTGCAGCTGGGCCAGCCGCACGCACATGCCCATCGCGCCGGTCACGTTGCCGACCATCCGCACCAGCAGATCCTGGACCAGCTGGAACTTGCCGATCGGGCGCCCGAACTGCTCGCGTTCCTTGGCGTAGGCGAGCGCGATCTCGTACGCGGCCAGCATCACGCCGACCGCCTGCCACGCCACCCCGCTGCGGGTCTGCCGCAGGATCTGCGCGGTGTCCTTGAACGAGTTGGCGTTCTGCAGCCGGTCCGCCTCCGGGACCCGGACACCGGTCAGGGTGATGTCGGCGTTCTGGACGGTCCGCAGGGCGATCTTCCGCTCGATCTTGGTCGCCCTGAAGCCGGGCGCGTCCCCGGCCACCACGAAGCCCTTCACCTGGTCGTCCGCGACGTCCCGCGCCCACACCACGACCAGGTCCGCGAACGTGCCGTTGCCGATCCAGCGCTTCGCACCGTCCAGGATCCAGTGATCGCCGTCCCGGCGGGCGGTGGTCCGCAGCCCGGCCGCGACATCCGAGCCGCCGGTCGGCTCGGTGAGGGCGAAGGCGCCGATCTTGGCGAAGGTGGCCATCTCGGGCAGCCAGCGCTCCTGCTGTTGCGCCGAGCCGCAGGTGGCGATGCTGCCCATCGCCAGCCCCGAGTGCACGCCGAAGAAGGTCGCCAGCGACGGGTCCGCGTGCGCCATCTCGAGGGCGATCCAGCCGCTCAGCAGGGAGGAGTGCGAGCGGCCGGCGATGCCCAGGTCCGCGTACCCCTTGATCAGCTGGAACGGGAACTCGGCGCGCTCCCAGCAGTCGTTGGCGATCGGCTTGACCTCGGCGTCGAGGAAGGCGCGGAGCCGCTCGACGACGGCACTCTCCTCGGGCGAGAGCAGGTCCTGGAAGCGGTACAGATCCCCTACGAGCAGCTCGGACATATTCGATTCATACCCCCGCGGCGGCCTGCCTAGACTTCGGTCCCATGCTCACCATGCAGGACGCGCTGGCCGCTCTGACCGCGTACTGGACCGATCAGGGATGCCTGGTGGTCCAGCCGATGAACACCGAGGTCGGCGCCGGCACGCTGAACCCGGCGACGTTCCTGCGGGTGCTCGGTCCGGAGCCGTGGCGGGTGGTGTACGTGGAGCCGTCCGTGCGGCCCGACGACTCCCGGTACGGCGAGAACCCCAACCGGGTCCAGACGCACACCCAGATGCAGGTGATCCTCAAGCCGGAGCCGGGCAACGCGCAGGAGCTCTACCTGGGCAGCCTGGCCGCGCTGGGCATCGACGTGTCGGCGCACGACGTGCGGTTCGTGGAGGACAACTGGGCGTCGCCGGCGGTGGGCGCGTGGGGGCTGGGCTGGGAGGTGTGGCTGGACGGGCTGGAGATCACCCAGTTCACCTACATGCAGCAGGCCGGCGGGCTCAACCTCGACCCACCGTCGGTGGAGATCACCTACGGCATCGAGCGGATCCTGATGGCTCTGCAGGGGGTCCGGCATTTCAAGGACATCGTGTACGCCAAGGGCGTCAGCTACGGCGAGGTGTTCCTGCAGGCCGAGTACGAGATGTCCCGCTACTACCTGGACGACGCCGACGTCGGCACCAACCGCCGCCTGCTCGAGCTCTACGCGGGCGAGGCGCAGCGGATGATCGATGCCGGGCTGCCGGTGCCGGCGCACACGTACGTGCTCAAGTCCTCGCACGCCTTCAACGTGCTCGACTCCCGCGGCGCGGTCTCCACCGCGGACCGGGCGGCGGAGTTCGGCCGGATGCGCCGCCTCGCCGGTGACGTGGCCCGGCTGTGGGTGGCGCGGCGCGAGGAGCTGGGCCATCCGCTCGGCGTCTCGCATCCGCCCGCGCCGGCTGTCGCCGGGAAGCCGTCGGAGGGTCCGGCGCCGCGGATGCTGGCCTTCGAGGTGGGTACGGAGGAGATGGCGCCCGGTGCCGCCGCCGCAGCCCTGGCACAGCTGCGCGAGCGGCTGACCGCGCTTCTCGGCGCGACCCGCCTGGCGCACGGGGACATCCGGGTGGCCGCCACGCCGCGGCGCCT
>NZ_JBFAZH010000150.1:0-10353 GCF_040681735.1 Actinoplanes sp. NPDC051633
TGCATAGCGATGGGGTCGGCGTGATCACCAGGCGACGGGGCCGAGGCGGTCGACGAAGATCCCGGTCGGGCCGTCGGCGTCGAGCGTCGCGAGCCGGACGATCGAGTCGGTGCCCTCGGTGACCGTCAGTTGGCCGGTGTGCCGGTTCATGTCGGTGGCCGCGATCTTGTGATTGGCGACCTCGCCGGGCGTGGCGACGTTGAACTTGATGGCCGGCAGCGCCTGGGCGTACCGGACGGTGATCATGTGCAGCGCCGCCTTCGACGAGCTGTAGGCGAGCTCGTGCATCTTCGAGACCGGCTGGTCCGGGTCGGTCACGACCGCGAAGGAACCGCCGCCGCTGCCCACCATCACCACCCGCGGATGCTCCGCGGCCTGTAGCAGGGGCAGGAATGCGTGGGTGACCCTGATCGGCCCGTACACGTTGGTGTCGTAAACGGAGTGGATCTCGTCGGCCGTCGCCGCCGCTGGCGGGACGACGTTTCCGGGCGCGCCCGCGTTGTTGATGAGCACGTCCAGCCGGTCGGTGTGCTGCCGGACGAGCGACACGGCGTCGGCCACCGACTCGTCCGACGTGACGTCCAGCGGGATCATGACCACGTCGGCGCCACCGGCGGCCAGCTTGTCGGCGGCCACTTGGCCGCGTTCCCGGTCACGTGAGCCGAGGAAGACCGTCCACCCTCGTTCCCCGAGCCGGCGGGCCGCTTCGTACCCCAGTCCTTTGTTGCCTCCGGTGACCAGCACCGAGGTCTGTCGTGAGTTCGTCATGCCCTTCGTGACGAGAAGCGCGGTCGACCTGTAACACGGTGTGGGCGGCCTCACCGTCAGCGGATCGCCCGGGTCGCGAGCTTGTCGAACTCCTCGTCGGGCAGCGTCCGGTTGAGGTTCAGGAGCTGCTCGGCCATCGCGCCGACCGCGTAGCGGGTTTCCGGATGGCTGGAGTCGACGGCGGCGCGGATGGCCTGTGCGACGACGTCGGGGTCGGAGCCGCCGGCCAGCCCGGTCGTCGCCTCCCGGGCCATCGCCTCGGCCATGTGGCGGTAGGCGCCGTCGCCGGAGTACTGCCTCAATTGCGCGGCGGTCCGGTCCTCGAACTCGGTCCTGATGATGCCGGGCTGGATGATGACGACGCGGACGCCGAACGGTTCGACCTCCATGCGCAGGGTGTCGGAGTACGCCTCGAGCGCGTGTTTCGAGGCGTAGTACCAGGCGCCGAGCGGCAGCGCGATCTCGCCGCCGATCGAGGAGACGTTGACGATGGTGCCGGACCGCCGGCGGCGCATGCTCGGCAGGACGAGCTGCACGAGCCGGGCCGGCGCGAACAGGTTCACCTGGAACTGATCGCGGGCCAGATCGAGGGGTACGTCCTCGGCCGCGCCGTGCAGCACCGTTCCGGCGTTGTTGACGAGTACGTCGATGCGTCCCTGCTCGTGCAGCACCGTTTCGACGACGCGGTCGAGGTCCGCACTGTGCCTGGCGTCCATCGCGAGCGGGTGGCCGCCGGCCCGGCGAAGAGCGTCCATCTTGGGTACGCGACGGGCCGCGCCGTACACCGTGTGGCCGGCGTGTCGCAGCTCGAGGGCCGTGGCGAGCCCGATTCCGGATGACGCGCCGGTGACGAGGCAGATCTTGGTCATGGCTACCTTCCTTCGTGCCTGGACAGTGACGTCCACGAGTTCTCCGCGACCAGGCGCCATCCGTCGGTTCCGGCCCGGACCAGCGGGGTCCAGCCGGTAGCCTCGTGCAGCTTCTGGCTGGACAGGCGCTGGGATCGGCTCAGCGGTTCCATTTCGGACGGAATCTCGTCCATCGGTGGCCGAAGCGCGTCGCGCCCGACGACGGCGGCGAGCGCTGCGTCGATCTCCTCTCGTGTCGGCGGATCGGTGTCGGCCACGTTGTAGGTGCCGGCAGGTGCGGCGACCGCCGAGGCGACCGCGGTGCCGGCGTCGTCGAGCCAGAGGGTCGGCTGGTACGCGTCCCGCCGGCCGACACCGGGCGAGATTCCGCTGCGCGCGTCCTCGACGTTCGCCCGGGACAGGTGGCTGTCGGGACCGATGAACATGCCGAAGCGCAGGATGACCGTGTCTCCGGCGAACAGATGCGTGGCGTTGGCCTCGGCAGTCAGTGCCGTCGTGGTCGTGCCGCCGCCGATGACCGGCGCGCTTTCGTCCAGCCAGGCGTCGCCGCCGTCGGCATAGAGGAACGCGAGCGACTCCTGTATCAGGCGCTCGGCACCCACGGCCTGCGCCGCGCGCGCGATGACGGCCGACGCCTCCCGGCGCAGGCGATCATTCTCGTCCCAGGCGCCGGGCCGTGCCATGCGGTCGGCCGGCGGAACGTGCGTCAGAAGGTTGATGACGACGTCCGCGCCGGCGAACGCCCGCTCCAGCGCGGACCGGTCGAAGACCTCGGCTTCGACGGCGCGGGCCCCGAGTCCTTCGAGCAGCGACCGGCCGCGGGCGGACCGCGTGACGCCGGCGACTCGATGGCCTCTCGACAGCAGTTCCCGTACGGCACGCCGGCCGGCAACGCCGCTGGCTCCGGTGATCACAATGTTTCGCATGACCCGGTGACGAGGCACCCGGCGGGAACGTCACAGGCAATGTGCCGCGAACCCCGTGGATGTGTCACGGGTCACCAGCTGTCACGTTTCGTCGCCCGCGATCGACTCATGAGTGACCACACACTCGAGTTCGGGAGGCACCGATGACCGATCTCCCGGTCCGGCAAGCTGTTCCCCGCAAACCCGATCGGGCGGCACGTCTGCGCGCCGGTACACCGCTGCGATCGCTGCTCAATCGGGTGTTTCCCGATCACTGGTCGTTTCTGCTGGGCGAGATCGCGCTGTTCTCCTTCGTCGTGCTCCTGATGACCGGGGCATTCCTGGCGCTCTTCTACGACTCGTCGGCTCGGGAGCTGACCTATGACGGCGCCTATGAATCCCTGCGCGGCGCCCGCATGTCCGCGGCGTACGCATCCACACTGGACATCTCCTTCGAGGTCCGCGGCGGCCTGATCGTCCGGCAGATCCATCACTGGGCGGCGCTGCTGTTCCTGGCCGCGATCATGCTGCATCTGCTGCGCGTCTTCTTCACCGGCGCCTTCCGCCGGCCCCGCCGACTCGCCTGGGTCGCCACCGCCCTGGTGTTCTGGACGGGCGTCGCACAGGCCTACGCGGGCACGATGCTGCCCGACGACGGGCGCTCGTTCACCGGGCTGGGCATCGCGTGGAGCATCGTGCTGTCGGTGCCGGTCGTCGGGACGTGGCTCGCGGTGGCGCTGTTCGGTGGCGAGTTCCCGGGTGAGGCGGTCATCCACCGGTTGTACGCGCTCCACACGTCCGTACTCCCCGCACTCCTGCTCGGGCTCTTCGTCCTGCTGATCGTGTTGACGCTGCGGGACGGACGCGCCCAATGGACCGGAGCCCGCCGCACCAACGCGGCGGTGGTGGGTGAGCGGCTGTTCCCCAGGTACGCACTGAAGCGGGCCGGCCTCTTCTTCGTGGTGGTGGGCACGGTCGCCCTCCTCGGCGGCCTGCTGCAGATCAACCCCGTCTGGGTGTACGGGCCGGCCCGCGCCGGGGTCGTGACCGCGGGGGCGCAACCGGACTGGTTCGTGCTCTTTCTCGAGGGCGGACTGCGGCTGATGCCGGCCTGGGACATATCGATACCGCTCGGCGACAGGTACGTCATTCCCTCGCTGTTCTGGCCCGGCATAGTGCTGCCGGCCGTCCTCTTCGGGCTGTCGGTCGGCTATCCGCTTCTGCACCGGCGCGACCGCCATCATCACCATCTGCTGCAACGCCCCCGCGACGTGCCCGCCCGGACGGCTCTGGGCGCGATGGCGTTGACCTTCTGGTCGGTGCTCACGCTCGCCGGCACCGGCGACGTCATCGCGCTGACCTTCCACATCAGCCTCAACGCGATGATCTGGGCCGGCCGGATCCTGCTGTTCCTCCTCCCGCCGCTGGTGTATTCGATCACCTACCGGCTCTGCCTGGGCCTGCAACAGCATGACCGCGAGGTGCTCGTCCACGGCATCGAGACGGGCATCATCCGGCGCACCGCGGACGGTGGATACGTCGAGGCCCACCAGCCGCTGCCCGGTGACGGCCGGTACGCCGGTGCCCCCGTGCCCAAGAAACTCAACGAGGTACTCACATCCCCACCGGAGAGGAAGGAAGAACGATGCGTGTTGCCGTCATCGGAGCGACCGGCCGAATCGGTTCGCTGACCGTGGAAGCCCTCGAACGCGATGGGCACGAGGCTCGACGGATCAGCCTGAGCCAGGGCGTGAACGTCCGGACCGGAGCCGGGCTGGAACCGGCTCTGACCGGCGTGGACACGGTGATCGACGTGCTGAACAGCACAGCGCCCGACCGGGCGGAGACCGTCGGCTTCTTCACGACGACCACCAACAACCTGCTGCTGGCCGAGGAGCGAGCCGGGGTGCGGCACCACGTGCTGCTGAGCATCGCGGGCGTGCACAAGGTCGAGGGGAACGCGCACTACGCGGGCAAGCGGGCGCAGGAGGCCGCCGTGCAGGCGGGTCACGTCCCGTTCACGATCGTGCCCTCGACCCAGTTCCACGACTTCGCGGCGATGGTCGCTTCCTGGTCGGAGAGGGACGGCACGGCCCTGGTCCCGCCCCTGCTGATCCAGCCGATCGCCCCGGCGGACGTTGCCGGCGTGCTGGCCCGGGTCGCCGCCGGACGGCCGCAGGGCCGGCACGGTGACATCGCCGGCCCCGATGCCCAGGACCTCGTCGACATGGCCCGGCGCACGCACGCGGCTCAGGGCCGGGCGGTCCGCCTGGTTCCGACCTGGCACAACGGCGTGTTCGACGAGTCGATGGCTGGTGACGTCCTGCTTCCCGGCCCCGACGCCGACATCGCTCACACCACCTTCGACGCCTGGCTCGCGGACCTGGCCGGGTGAGCGAGCATCAGCCGCGCGGCCCTCATCGCCCCGCCCGTGCCGACCTCCGCGGCCACCGCGGTCGCTCGTGCACGGATGCGCGGCGAGAGAGCCGTGGTGAGCGCGGCCGACAGCGACGCGGCCGACGGCACGGGGGCATCGTGCGCCGCGCCGATCCCGAGCGCGGCCACCCGGCCGCCCCAATAGATCTGGTCACCGCCCTGGGGCACGACCACCTGCGGCGCGCCGGCGCGGGCCGCGGTGGTCGTGGTGCCGGCGCCGCCGTGATGCACCACGGCCGCCACGCGCGTGAAGAGTTCCTGCTGGTTGACGTCCCCGGTGACGAAGCAGTCATCCCGATCGTCCACCAGGGTCAGGCCGGCCCAGCCACGGCCGACCAGTGCCCGGCGGCCCTGCGCACGGATCGCCTCGACGGCCGCCCGCGTGGTGTCCGCGTCCACGGTGCGCATGCTGCCGAACCCCAGGTACACCGGCGGGTCGCCGGCGTCCAGGAACCTCAGCAGGCCGGCCGGGAGCGGGCGTTCGTCGGGCAGGATCCACGCCCCGGTCTGCATGACGTCGAAGCGCTCGTGACCGGGCCACGGAGCGAGGATCGGGTCGGCGGCCAGCAACGGGCGGGTGGTGAACATGAACCGGCCGACGTCCCCCACCGGCGGCAGACCGATTGTGGCCCGATGGGCGTTGACGGGCTCACCGAACAACTCGTCGAAGCCGCGGCCGCCCAGGCCGTCCAGCACGTCCGGGCAGAAGAGTACGTACCGGTACGGGATGCCCAGCTTCTCCGCCACCGACGACCCGACGAACTGCGACATGGCGGTCGCCACGATCACATCGCAGCCGGCCGCGGCGTCGGCCACCGTGGCGTGCTGCGCATCGATGAAGTCGGCCACGCGTTGCCGGCGCTCCTCCGCGCTCGGTGGCCGCTCCCATGAGCGCCACGGCTTGGGGAACGGCACCAGCGGCACGCGTGCGCGAGCCGACAACTCCTTGAACTCCTCGTCCGGAGGCGCGCAGCAACGCACCTCCGCGCCGAGTTCCTGCAACCGCACCGCGAGGGCCACCATCGGTTCGACGTCGCCTCGTGATCCGTACGTCGACAACAACACGCGCATCGGCATCCCGGTTACTTCCCTCTCCCCGTTCTCGTCATGTTCGTGACGAAACCGTCGAGGGGAAGGTAACGAACATGACCGGTACGGGTCCGGACGAGCCCCTGGCGCACGCGTTCGAGGAGCAGCGCGGGCGGCTGGTGGCCGTGGCGCACCGGATCCTCGGGTCGCGGACGGACGCCGAGGACGCGGTGCAGGAGGCGTGGCTGCGGCTGGCGCGCCAGGAGCCGGGCGCGATCGGCAATCTCGGTGGCTGGCTGACCACGGTCGTGGGCCGGGTCTGCATCGACGTGCTGCGCTCACGCCGGACCCGGCCCGAGGCGCGCTTCGACGAGGCGCTGCCCGAGCTGGTCGTGACCGAGGACGCCGGCGCGGGCCCGGAGGAGGACGCGCTGCTGGCCGAGTCGGTCGGACTGGCGCTGATGGTGGTCCTGGACAGCCTCGGTCCCGCCGAGCGCCTGGCCTTCGTGCTGCACGACATGTTCGCGGTGCCGTTCGACGAGATCGCGGAGATGATCGACACGTCCACCGACGCCGCCAAGATGCTCGCCTGGCGGGCCCGCCGCAAGGTCCAGTCCACGCCTCGGCCGACCGCCGACCAGCGGCAGCAGCGCGCCGTGGTCGACGCGTTCATGGCCGCCACGAGCCGCGGAGACTTCGACGGCTTGCTGCGCGTGCTCGACCCGGACGTGACATGGCGGGTACACACGGCTCGCGGCCTGGTCGTGCGGAGGGGGTCAACGGACGTGGCCGCCAGGGTCCAGAGGGCCGGACGGGCACGTGGCACAGCGCGCCGGGTGCGGGTGAACGGAGAGTTCGGGGTCGCGGCATGGACTCCCGACGGCAGGTTGCGCACGGTCATGGCGTGCACGGTCGTCGACGGCCGGATCGTCGAGATGGAGTCGGTGACCGACCCGGCCCAGCTCGCGACGATCAACCTGCCCCGCCCTCAGGACTGAAGCGGAGCTGTTACCCGGCCCTGGCGCCGTACGTCAGTTGGTTGACGAACACCTCGCCACCAAGGAGTCGACCATGCGCGCTCAGCGCCTCCATCTGCACCGTGCGGCACTCCTCGCCGCCGTCCTGGCAACCTTCCCCTATCTGGTGTTGAAGCTGTTGTGGCTGACCGGCTCGAAGGTCGGAACGACCGACCGTCACGGCGCGGACGAGTTGAGCAGCACCAGATTCGTGGCCGGCAACAGCATCACCGTTCTGTTGATGGTGGTCGCGGCCGTCTTCGTCGTCCTGCTCACGCGGTCGTGGGCCAACCGCGTGCCGGCCCGGCTGGTGTTCGTACTCGCGGCCGGGGCCACCGGGCTGCTCGCCCCGATCCTGGTGGGGCTACCGGTCGGGCTCGTCGTCCAGGCGGTGACGAGAGGTGAGGTGGGGCCGGCCCAGGACACGGGTATGGCGCCCTGGGTGTTCGTAGTCGTCTACAGCGGTTTCGGGCTGTTGGGTCTCGCGATGGCGGTCCTGGTCATCGCTCACGTACTCAACCGATGGGGCTCGCTAATCGCACAGCGGCCCCAGCGACCATCGTGGTGGTTCACCGCGGCCGGGGCGGCAGGTCTGCTTCCCTTCGGCGTCGCGATGATCTTCTGGGGTTCGGCCGGTCCCGGAAACAGCGGCCCCCAGGGGATGGACATGCCGGCGCAGCGGACCGTGCTGCTCGTGACCGGACTGCTGAGCATCGCGGCCTTCGTCGTTCCCATGCTCTCGGCGGCGAGCCGGTGGCCCCGGCTGGCCTGGCTCACCACTTGGACCGGGTGCTGCGTCGCCGCCCTGCAAGGGCCGACCGAGGTCCTGCTCGCCCAGGGCGGAATGGTCGAACCCGCGGTGGCCGTCATAGCCGTGCTCTCCACGCCGGGAGCCGGCATCTACGGCCTGGCCGTCCTGAAGCAGCGGCTTTCCCACCACCCGGACGCGTCTCGGCCGGTTCATGCCGCGCAGACCTCCCCTCGGACCGGGCGCGCCTAGCCGGACCGCGGGAGGTCCATGGACGCGAGGCGCGCAGGATCGGTGACGGACACCATCTCGATGATGCGACCATCGGCCACGGTGCACGCCATGACGCCCAGCGGCGTGCCCTTCCGGTTCCAGACCACGAATCCCGGCTCGCCGTTGACGAACACCGGGCTCGTGCTCACCTGGGCCTTGGCCCCGAGCTGAGCCCGGGTGGCGACCTCGGTCGCTCCCCGTCTGACGACGACGCCACGCCCGGTGTAGGCGCGCCACGTCACGTCCGGGTCGAGCACCCGCAGCAGCCCTTCGAAGTCTCCCTCGCGGGATGCTGCGATGAACGCGTCGACCACCGCACGCTGCCGCTTCGGTTCCTCGGAGGCGCGCGGCCTGTCCTGCACCTTCCGGCGGGCCCGGCTGGCGAGCATCTTCGTGGCGTCCGTGGACCGGCCGACGATCGGGGCGATGTCCTCGAACGGCACCGCGAACATGTCGTGCAGGACGAAGGCGAGCCGCTCGGCCGGGCGGAGGGTGTCGAGCACCACCATCATCGCCAGCCCCACAGAGTCGGTGAGCACCGCCTCGTCCTCCGGTGTGTCGCCGGCGTCCGCGGCCACGAGCAACTCGGGCAGCTGGTCGGACGGCGCCTCGGGCCGAGCTTTACGCGAGCGCAGGACGTCGATACAGACCCGGCCGACAACGGTGGTCAGCCAGCCGGCGAGGTTGTCGATCGTGGCGGGCTCCTGGCGCGCCAGCCGCAGCCATGCCTCTTGCACCGCGTCCTCGGCGTCCATGCGCGATCCGAGCATCCGGTACGCCACCGCCACCAGCCGCTCACGCTGCGCCTCGAAGGCTTGCGCGACGGCTTCGTGCGCGTCCGACCCGGTCATGTCGTTACCTCCCTGCAGCGCGTTCCGTCATGAATGTGACGAGACCGGAAGGACTGAGGTAACCGATGGAGGAACGCCAATGGAAACAGGTACGACGAAATCGCTCAAGACCCCTGCGCCGCCCGGCGCCCGCATCGTCGCGACAGGCCGTCTGGTCGCCCTGGCCTGCATCGGGTTCGCGGTCGTCAACGTCGCCTTCGAGCTGACCGACCACTTCGCCTCCGGTCCCTATGCCGAGTATTCCGCTGGGCTCAGCGTGATGAACTGGTTCGTCACCGTGCTCAAGGTCGTGGGCGCCGCGGTGGCACTGTTGTCGGTCGCCCGCCGACCGAGACTTCTTCCGCCGCCGTTACTCGGCGTGTTGTTGTGGGGAGCGTTCGCGCTGCTCGCCGTGTACGGCCTGGGCAGCTTGGTGCAAGCCGTCGGCCTGGCGACGGGTCTGACGGGCGACCCCGACGAGATCGGCCTGGCCGCCGTCGCCTACGTGCTCTTCTTCCTGTTGGTCGCGGCCGGCTACGGCGTCCTGGCGATCTCGTACGCACGGCGCTTCCAACTCGGCAAGGGCGTCGTCGCCCTCGGTGTGCTCGGCGCACCCGTGGCGCTGGCCGTGATCCTGCTGGCCGTACCCATGCTGTTGACCGCCCTCGGCGTCATGCCCCCGACCTGACGGCGGACCGCCCGGTGTGCGACCACCCCTGGCTGCAAGCGGCTTGCAAGCAGGACGCAGGCGGCGCGGCCGATCGTGGGTGCTCCAGCCCACGAGCAGAAGGACGTCCTCCCATGAGCACGAGCACTCGCATCGACACCGCGGAGATGCCGGCGGTCCACACGTTCTTCCGGCGCGAGTTCCGCCTCGCGGCCGGAGTCGTCCGCGGAGTCCGCGCCGGCGACGTCGCCCGCGCCCGCGCCGTCGCCCGGCACCTCGACTACATCGCCCGGTGCCTGCACGACCACCACACCGCCGAGGACGAGCTGGCCTGGCCGCTGCTGCTGCAGCGGGTGCCCGACGAGCTCGCCCCGATGGTGCACCTGATGGAGAGCCAGCACGAGCGCGTCGACGGCCTGCTCACCGAGATCGAGCGGATCCGGCCGCGGTGGGCGACGACGGCGGATCCGGCCGAACGCGACCGCATGGCGGACCTGCTCGACGCCCTCTACGGCAACCTCGCCGAGCACCTCGACGCGGAGGAGGAACGGCTCCTGCCGATCGCGGCGGGGGCGATGACCCGGGACGAATGGGAGGAGATGGGCCGGCGGGCCAGGAGGGACAACCGGCCGTCGGAAGGGCTGAGGACGTTCGGGATGATCCAGTACGAGGCCGATCCGGTGGTGGTCGCCCGGATGATCTCCGGCGCGCCGGCGCCGGTGCGGTGGCTCCTGCCGCGGGGGGGGGGGCGGCGCGGGGACGCCGGCCCGATGGGCGTTGAGACCTCGGCCCCCCGCCGACCCGCGCGCGGC
>NZ_JBFAZH010000151.1:0-10278 GCF_040681735.1 Actinoplanes sp. NPDC051633
CTCAACTTCATCGGCGACGACGACGAGGCCCGCGCCATCGTCCAGCGGCTGGTGTCGGCCGTGCCGTCCGGCAGCCATCTGGCGATCGCGCACCCGACCACGGAGATCAGGCCGGAGGAGTCGGCGGCCGCCGCCGAGCAGTGGAACAAGACCGCGACGCCCCCGATCACGCTGCGCAGCAAGGCCACCCTGGAAAGCTGGTTCGAGGGCCTCGAGGTGCTCGAGCCGGGCGTGGTGACCTGCACGAAGTGGCGTCCCGAGCCGGGCGACCCGACGGCCGACACCGACGTCTACCAGTTCTGCGGCCTGGCCCGGAAGCCCTGAGCGGAGAGCGCGAGGCGACGCAGGTCCTCCGCGCGAGCTTGGCGGCCGCGCGGGTCGGCGTACTCGTCCAGGGCGGCCGTCACCAGGCCGGCGAGGTCCGGCCGGTGCTCGAGCAGCCAGCGGCCGCCGTCGCGTTTGGACAGCATCACCCCGTCGCTCAGCCAGCCAGCGTCCGGGCGGCGTTGAGCACGGCATACACGGGTACGGGCACCTCGCCGGCGGTCAGATCCGCCAGCGGCCGCAGACTGTCCCGGACGTCGGCGCCGACCGAGGCCAGGAACTCCTCGTCGCTCACCCGGCGGAACACCCGGCCGGGCGCGAGGCCGTAGGCGCACACGCCGGTGACCGACGCGACCCGCAGGTGGCCGGCCAGGTCCGGGTCGTGCCCGCCGCGGCCGGCGCCGGGAAGCGCGGTCCGGCTGTAGTGGTAGCGGAACTCGATGGGGTGCCGGCTGCGCAGCGCGGCCGTACGCGTCAGCACGGACAGCTCGAAACCCTTGCCCGGCGCCTGCGAGTCCACCGCCACCACCATGTCGTGGAACCCGCCCAGACCGGCGTCGTCCTCGACCACCACCAGCACGTCGATGTCGCTCGCCGGACCCCAGCAGCCCCACGCCAGCGACCCGTGCACGACGACCGAGACCAGCGCGTCACCGAGCACGTCGACGGCACCGGCGACCAGCCGGTCCACGGCCTCGCGCGCCGTTGTCATCCCGCGGCGACGCGGCTGACGAAGGCGTCCAGATGCTTCATCGCGCGCTCGAGTTTGCTGCTTCACGAACGACGAGCGGATCGCGCGTTCTTCGAGTGGTTCCACGCCGCGAAGCTAGCCCAGCGATCCGGGGACGGTCACCCGGTTTACGCGCGCATCACCGTCGCGATCGGGATGCCCGCCGCGCGCAGCGCCGGGATCGCACCGCCCAGGATGCCCGCGATCAGGCCCGCCAGGATGCCGGCCACGCCCGCGTCCCACGGGAAGGTGACGCCGCGCAGCAGCGGCTCGGACGAGCCCACCACGGTGACGATCACCTTGAGCGCGGCGACGCCGACGCCGATCGCCGCGGCCGCCGTCAGCAGGCCGGTCAGCAGCGTCTCGGTGAGCACGATGCCGGCCAGCAGCAGCCGCGGGGTGCCCACCGCCCGGCGCAGCGCGAACTCCTCCACCCGCTCGCCGACGCTGGCCAGCCCGACGTTGAGGATGCCGGCCACGCCGATCAGCAGCACCAGGCCGGCCATGCCGAGGAACACCAGCCGGATCAGCTTGATCTCCCGGGTACGGTCGCCGCGGGTGTTGATCGTCTCGATGGACGCGTCGCTGCCGATGGCGCGTACCCGGGTGGTGAGCACCTGCGCGACCGGCGACGAGCCGGTCATCAGCACCTGCAGGTCTCCACCGCCGCCACCGCCACCTTGCGCGTCCGCCTCCGCCGGCGTCCAGACGCTCAGCTCGTCGTAGCGCAGGTAGGCCTGCGGCCAGTTGGTGCCGTCGTCGACCACGCCGACGAATCGGGGCGTGACCGGGTTACGCACGCCGGGGACGGTCATCTGGGCGGGCACGTGGTACTGCCGGAAGCCCTCGGCCGCCGCCTCGTTGATCACGATGCGCGGCGCCAGCGACGGCTTCGTCCCCCAGTCGAGCCAGCGGCCGGAGACCAGGCGGAAGGGCCGGAACGTCCGGACGTCGCCGGTCAGCGCGGTGAGGTGCATCTCGACCGCCTGCCCCGGCACCGGCCCGTCGGGCACCGGCGCCGACCCGCCCCAGTTCTCGCCGATCGGCGCCCCGCCCTCGTTGACCGGCAGCACGCCCGGCTCGCCGACGACGGCCTGGGTGCCGACCATCGCGACGGCGTCGGACCGGCCCTTGACCGTGTCCAGGGCGATGCCGGTGACCTGCGGCTTGGAGTACGCGTCGAGGTGGGCCACCTTGGTGCCGTCCACGCCGACGGTGAGCTCGGTGTCGGCGAGGAAGGCTCGCTCGGCGATGCTGGCGCCGGCCTGCACCACGACCACTGCGAGCACGCCGAGGAAGAGGCTGACCATCGACAGCAGCGTGCGCATCTTGCGGGCGCGGATGCCCTGCAGGCCGATGATCAGCGACGATCGCAGCCGCCCGTTGAGGCGCCTCACACCGGCACCCGCTCGGTCAGCACGCCGTCGGCCAGGTCGAGGATGCGGCCCATCCGGGCGGCGTGGTCGCGGTCGTGGGTGACGAGCACGAGGCCGCAGCCGCGGTTGGTGGCGTCGTGCAGCGCCTCGATCACCAGGGTGCCGGTCTCGGCGTCCAGCGCGCCGGTGGGCTCGTCGGCGAGCAGCACGCGCGGCTCGCGTACCAGGGCCCGCGCGATCGCCACCCGCTGCTGCTCGCCGCCGGAGAGCTTGGTCGGGCGATTCTTGGCGAGGTGGGCGATGCCCACCCGGTCGAGAGCGGCGAGTACGCGTGCCCGGCGCTCCCGGCGCGGCAGCCAGCCCTGCCCGTTGACCAGCGCCATCGCCACGTTCTGCGCCGCGGTCAGGTGCTTGAGCAGGAAGAACCGCTGGAACACGAAGCCGAACTCGGCGCTGCGCAGGCGGGCCGCGCGGCGTTCCGGGACCCGGCTGATGTCCCGGCCGGAGAGCAGGTACGTGCCGGAGTCCGGCCGGTCGAAGATTCCGAGCACGCTGAGCAGGGTGCTCTTGCCGGACCCGGACCGGCCGACGATGGCCACGCTCTCGCCCGGCTCGACCCGCAGATCGACCCCGCCGAGGATGGTGCGCGGCTGGTCCTGGCCCTTCAGCGTCTTGACGATGCCGCTGAGCTCGATCAGCGCGCTCATCCGCCGGGCCCGACCTGTACGGCCCCGCCGGCTCCGGGGTCCGCCTGCGGTTCCCCGCCGGGCAGGTCGGGGCCGGGGATGGCGACCGTCTCGCTGCCGTTGAGCCCGGCCCTGATCTCGACGAACCGGCCGTCGGTGAGGCCCAGCGTGACGTCGACGGTCTTGCGCTGCTGGTCGGGGCCGACCAGGTCGACCTTGCCCTTGCCCTGCGTGCCGGCCACCGCCTCGACCGGCAGCACCAGGGCCTTGGCCGCCTTGCCGGTGACCACGTCGAGGGTGACCGAGGCGCCGTTGATCAGCTTGATGTCCTTCGGCGCCGTGCACACCAGCCGCAGGCCGGTCGACTCGGACCCCGGTTGCTGCTGCGGCGCGCCGGCCGCCCCCGGCTGCTCGGGGACGGGCGGGCCGGACTGCTGCGCGTCCGGCGCCGGCTGGTCGGTCGGCTGCGGCGGCTCGGGGACGGTGCCCTCGGGCAGCGCGGCGACGGTGCCGAGCGGCATGCAGGCGAACGGCCCTGGTCCGTTCTTGATCTGTCCGCGTACGGACTGGGCCCTACCGGAGAGACGGTAGGCCTGGGCGCTGTCGATCTCGGCCACGATGCCGTAGCCGGCGTGCTTGGCGGAGATGATCGGCATCCCGGCGGTGACCGTGGCGTGGTCGGCCATCAGCCGCCCGGCCAGCATCGAGCCCTTCGGGATCTCGACTCGGCTGGGCACGCCGCGCTTCCACACCGACGCCACCCAGGTCGCCTGGTCGACCGGCACGGTGTTCGGCCGCCGGTCCACGTAGCGCACCTCGCCACCGATCGGCGCCACGATGCCGAAGACCGGATCGATGGTGACCTTGCCGGTGAGGCTGATGCTGTTGACGACGTCCTTGCGGACCGGCTTGACCGTCGTGAGCACGGTGCCGGGCGCCTCCAGGGCCGGCGTCTCGGCGCCGGGGTCCGAGTCGGAACAGCCGGCCGCGATCACCGCCACCACCGATAGGGCCATGACCGCGCGAGCCGCCCTGAATCTGAACACTCATGCCTCCGAGATCATCACTGCGGTGGCAGAGGGTACCGACCCAAAGCAAGCCCGCGCGATCCCCGATCAGGCCGGGTTGTTGGCGTGCGTCAATGTCTCCCAGGCCACGAACAGGTTGTTCGACCCCTGCGGGCGCAGACGCTCGGTGTACGACTGCGTGTTGCTCATCGCGAATCCGAGACGGTTGTGTAGCGCGTTGTAACCGACCTCGGTGATCGGGCCCAGCCCCAGCGTCACGTCACCGCCGCAGATCGACGACGGGACGGCGGTGCCGTTCTCGAACTTGGTGTGGAAGCCGAGCGAGTGCCGCAACCGGTCCTGCAGCTCCGGGTAGAGGTCGACACCCTGGATCCGGGTCGTCTCGGCGACGTGCGCGATGGCCGAGATGCCGTAGCCCGTGTGGACGAAGTCGCGGCAGCTCTCCTGCGCGTGGCCGTCGGTGAAGGCGCGCTGCCCGTGCCAGTACGAGTACAGCTCCTCGGGGGTGTCCACGGTGCCGACCGGCGGGTACTTCGGGCGTACACCGTCCGCCGCCACGTAGACGAAGGCCTGCGCGCGGGCCCGGAACCGGGTGATCGCCCGGTCGTAGCTCGCCCGGTCCTCCAGGAACACCGAGATGCCGACCGCGGCCTCCATCATGCTCAGCTCCCAGTTGCCGTTGCTGGAGCTGCCGCCGATGACCACGGGCAGGTAGACATTGCGCAGCATGGTGGCGAACCGGGCCTGGTTGGGCCAGTTGCCGTACGTGTACCTGATGATCTCGGCGGCCCGCGGCCAGACCGAGCCGGCCCAGCCGGTCTGCAGCGGGGCGTTGCTGTTGGTGTGCCGCCGGATGGTGGCCGACCAGGCGTCCATCAGGGCGATGGACTTGTTCGCGTACGCCGCGTTGCCGGTGATGTACCAGGCCAGAGCATCGGTGTACGCGGCGATGGCGTCCTCGCGCTCGTCCGTACACCCGTAGTTGGGGTTGGAGTAGGAGCCGCACTCGACCGTTTCGCGCGGGGCGGGGACTCGCGACAGCGAGGCGTACCGGCTGCTGATCATCTGCTGGTACGCGGCCGCCCACGGCTGCGCGCCGGCGGCGACCTTGGCCTTGACGAAGTCGAGCTGAGGGCGGCTGACCAGCACGCCGGGGTGGGCGAAGGCGGCGGGGGCGGCCTAGGCGTCGAGGTGGACTCCGACCGCGGCCGTGGCGGCGGCGAGCACCGTCGCCGCCGCCAGCAGGGCACGTCTGAACATCATGACTCCGGGTGGGGATAGGAACCGGAAAGGTGCTTAACAGTCCGTCCGTCCCACGCCCGGGTCAACGTTCCATCGACATATTTAAGATTATGATAAAAGCTGCGGTCAGGGGGCCGTCATCACCTGGCGCAGCTCGATCGGCTGCTGGATCGGCTTGCCGCCGTGCCCGGGGGCGGCGCTGCAGCGGGCCGCGATGGCCACCGCGCGCTCCTCGGAGTCGACGTCGACCAGCCGGTACCCGGCGAGCTTGCCGTCCACCGGCACGACCTCGCTGGAGATCGCGTCGCCGTCGGAGACCACCCGGGTCAGCGTCTGCCCGACGCCCTGGGAGTCGACCAGCTCGCCGCTGGTGGACAGCTCCTCGTCCAGCCCGATCTGGAAGTCGATGTGCGCGCGGATGTCCGCCGGGTCCCAGTCGCCCATCGGGGTGTCGCAGCCCGCGCCGCCCTCGTAGTTGTTGATCAGCAGGTACTTCGGCATGGTTTCGGCCTCTCGTCGGGTGCCTCTGTGCCGATAGGTCGGAGCCGGTGCCGCGTTCTCGACACGACGCACGGCATGATTTCTCCGGTGACGGATCGGGACCCCATCGCCGACGCCCGTGACCTCGTGACCGCGCGCTTCCCGGAGGCGCGGTGGGCGCTGCTGGCCGGGAGCGTGCTCACCGCGGACCGTACGCCCGGCTCCGACCTCGACATCGTCGTGCTGCTGCGCTCCGGCGCGCCCTACCGGGAGACCCTGCGCTTCCGCGGGTGGCCGGTCGAGCTGTTCGTGCACGACGAGGAGTCCCAGCGGCGGTTCTTCGAGTCCGAGTACGCCCAGCGCAAGCCGAGCCTGCGCCGGATGGTGGCCACGGGCGTACCCCTGATCGGCGATCCCGGCCCGGTCCGCGACGTCGCCGCCCGCGAGCTCGCGGCCGGTCCGCCCCCGCTCACCGAGGCCGAGGCCGACCGGGAGCGCTACGGACTCACCGACCTGCTCGACGACCTCGCCCACGTGATCGACCCCGGCGAACGGATCGCACTCACCGGCACCGGCTGGGTCGCCGCCGCCACGTCCGCGCTGGTGCTGCGGGGCGCCTGGTCGGGCCGGGGCAAATGGCTGCTGCGCGAGCTCCGCGCCCTCGATGAGGACCTCGCGGCGGCGTGGCTCTCCGCGGCCGGCTCCCCCGAGAGGGTCGCCGCGTTCATCACCCGGGTGCTCGACGACGCCGGCGGCCCGCTGTTCGACGGCTACCGGGCCGGCGGTTCTGTCACACCCCCTCGCTAGCGTTCATCCATGGCCTTCATCGAGGAGGGGCCGAGCGACGGCCCGCTGCTGTTCTTCCTGCACGGCTGGCCCGAGCGCGGCCTCGTCTGGCGGGCGCAGCTGGCGCACTTCGCCCGGCTCGGCTGGCGGTGCGTCGCGCCCGACATGCGCGGCTACGGCGACTCGTACGCGCCGGCCGAGCTGTCGGCCTACGCCCTGCCCGAGATCGTGGCCGACATGGTCGAGCTGCACGACTCGCTGGGCGGCGAGCCCGCCGTGTGGGTGGGGCACGACTGGGGCAGTCCGGTGGCGTTCGGCCTGGCGGCGCATCATCCCGCTCGGGTCCGGGCGGTGGCGAGCACCTGTGTGCCCTACGCGCCGCACGGCTTCGCGCTGTCGTCGCTGGTGCCGCTCGTCGACCGCGAGGTCTACCCGGCCGACCGCTATCCCGACGGCCAGTGGAGCTACTACCGGTTCTACTACGTCGACTTCGACAAGGCGGTGGCGCAGTTCGAGGCCGACGTCGCGGCGACGGTGGCCCTGCTGTTCCGGCCGGGTTCGCCGCAGGCGGTCGGCAAGCCGGCCCGGGCGGCGGAGGTCGTGGCCAACGGCGGCTGGTTCCCGCGCGGGCGCGCGCCCGATGTCGGCCGCGAGCACCTGCTCCTGCCGCCCGGCGACTTCGCCGAGGTGGTCGGTGGGTTGCGCCGGACAGGCTTCCGAGGCCCGTGCGCGTGGTACGTCAACGACGAGGCCAACATCGCGTACGCGCGGGCGGCGCCGGACGGCGGCCGCCTCACGATGCCGGTGCTGTTCGTGCACGCGGCGCTGGACAACATCTGCGACACGGTGCACACGGCGCTCGCCGATCCCATGCGCGCGGCCTGCACCGACCTGACCGAGACGGTCGTCGACGCGGGTCACGAGGTGATGCTGGAGAGACCGGCCGAGCTCAACGATGCGCTCACCAAGTGGCTGGAAACCGCCCTGAGCTGAGGTTCCGCCCGCGACAATCACTTGTCATGGGGTCGGGGGTCCGCGTTCAGCACCTCGTGCCGGCCGCCGCCGTGCTGATCGTGCTGATCATCGTGGCGGCGCCCGGCTCGTCCTCGGAGCTGGCCGCGGTCGCGGCGCCGGGTGGCCCTGAGGCGGCGGGCCCGGCGGTGCGCTGGATGGCGCTCGGGCTGCTGGCCGCGCCGGCCGTGATGGTCTATGTGCACCGGCCGGCGGCGGCGTGGGCGGCGGTGGCGTGCGCGGGCTGGTGGGTGATCACGCGGCCCGGCTACGGCTGGCGCGAGCTGCTGCCGTGCGCGTACGCGCTGGTCGCCGTGCTGGTGGCGCATGCACGCCCGCCGGCGCCGGCCCACACGCCGGAGTCCGCCCGGGCCGACTTCGCGGGCTGGTTCGACGTGACCCGGGCCCACCTGACCACCCGCACCCGCATCTTCAGCGACCCGTCCACCTCCTCCTCAGACCCCCTCGAGCCCACGGATCCCGACCCGGCCCATCCCGACCCGGCGCATCCCGACCTCTCCTTCCGCGGCCTCGACCCCAATCGGGCGCCGGCCCATCCCCGGCTCGGGCCCGAGCATCCCGCCGAGGAGGTGCGCGTGGCCCGGCCACCACAGCCCGCCGCCTGGCCGTCGGTGGGCGGACCGGCGGCGGGCCTCGCCGTGGCGGCGCTGGCCGGCGCCGGCGCCTTCGTGGCGCAGACGCTGCGCACCGGCGCGCCCGCCTGGCTGGCCGCGGCCGTCGTCGCGGCCGGCGTCGGGGTGGCGCTGCTCGCCCGGAACAGGGCGCGGCGACGGGCCCTGCACGAGCTGTTCTCCGCCGAGCAGCCGGTCCGGGAGGCGCGGGTCGTCGACCAGCTCGGCTATCTGCACGTGCTGGTGCCCACGCCGGACGGCCGGACCGCCGTCGAGTTCGGCATGGACACCGCGGACACGTGGTCGACGTGGGACGGCGAGCCGGGCGATCCGCGGACCCGCCCGGCCACGCTCTACGGCGAGCCGCGGCCCGGGTCGTGGTGCGCGGTGGAGGTCGACGGGCGGGTGCACGTGCCGGTCGAGCCGGTGGGCATGACGACGCTGATCACCTACGACCCGGAGCACGGGCTGCCACAGGAGGTGACCGACGACGAGGAGCAGCTCGTCGACCCGGACGCGCTGCTCGGCACGGACCACCTGGAGACGCCGGACGAGATGCACGAGCACCGGATCTCCCCGGTGCGGGCGTGGTGCACGGTCGCGGCGATCGGGCTGGGGGCCACCTTGGCGGCGGCCGAGGGCATGCACCTGGCGGGCTTCGCCGGGGACTGGCCCTCGGTGACCGTGGTGGCGGTGGTGGCGGCCGCGGCCTTCGAGTTCGGCTGGCGCTCCCAGCTGCGGCAACGGCTGCGCTGGCACGCGGGCGGGGTGGTCGCGGTCGGCTTCCGGGGAGTGGTCCGCGAGCCGTGGACGGTGGACAGCGCCGCGGTGCACGACGACGAGGGCGCGGTGACGCTGACCGTCGGCGACTCGGTGGTGACGGTCCCGGCCCCGCCGCCGTGGCCGCGCGGCTCGGGCCAGCGCAACTGCGAGCAGCTGGTGGCGGCGCTGCGGGACGCGCGAATGCTCGCCTTCGCGGGCGGCCCGCTGCCCCCGCCACCGTCGGCGTCCGTCCCGCACCGGCCGCTGCTGCTGGTGGCGGCCTGGGCGGTCACGGTGACGGGCGCGGTGGCGTTGTTCGCGTCCTGACCGGTCGGCCTGTGGACAGAGACCCGAAACTGTCACACCCCTCCCCTACATTCCGACCCACCCAGTGCCCGGGGTGGGGGATGGCGGCGGCGGCTCAGTGGCAGCGGACCGCGGGCGGGCGGCACGCCGCGGGCAGGCGCGCCGGCCGGCGGCATGCGCGGCTGTGGCGCGACGCGCCGTCATCTGCTGTTGCGCGGATCGACGCGGCGACCGTAACAAGGGCGCGTAACGTCGGCTTGGTGGATCTGCACACCGTCACCGAGGTGGTCAGCCCGGCCGGCGCCGGCGCCTGGCGTCCCGGCGACGCCTGGCTGGCCGGCGGCACCGCCCTGTTCGCACAGCCGCAGCCCGGCGTCACCCGGCTGCTCGACCTCGCCGCGGCCGGCTGGACCCCCCTAGAGGTGCGCGAGGACGGGCTGGAGATCGCCGCCACCTGCACGGTCGCCGAGCTGGCCGCCTTTGCCGGCGCGCCGCACTTCGAGGCGTTCCACGGCATCGCGCGCGGTTGCTGCGCCTCGTTCCTGGCGAGCTTCAAGATCTGGAACGTCGCGACCGTCGGCGGAAACCTCTGCGCCGCCCTGCCGGCCGGTCCGATGATCGCGCTCACCGCCGCGCTCGGCGGGGTCTGCCTGTTGCAGGGGCCGGCGGGCGAGCGGCGGGTGCCGGTGGCCGAGTTCGTGACCGGCGACGGCGTCACCGTGCTGCGTGACGGTGAGCTGCTGCGGTCGGTGCACCTGCCGCGGGCGGCGCTGACCGGCGTGTCCGCGTACCGCCAAGGGTCTCTGCACACCCACGGCCGGTCGGCCGCGCTCCTGGCCGGGCGCCGCGACCCCGGCGGGCGCTTCACGCTCACCGTGACCGGCGCGACCAAGCGACCGCACCAGCTGGTCTTCG
>NZ_JBFAZH010000152.1:0-10277 GCF_040681735.1 Actinoplanes sp. NPDC051633
GCCAGCAGCACGAGCAGGTTGCGCAGGGCGTTGATCTGCAGCGTGTCGTTGCCGGCCCGCCGCCACAGGGCCAGCACCTCGCGGAACGACGCGAGCGCCGCGGCCGGGTCGCCGTGCCGGCCGGCGATCGCCGCCGCCGCGGTCTCGGACGCCGCGGTGAACAGCCGGTCGTCCACCGAGGCGGCCAGCCGGGCCGCGGTGGCCAGGTGCTCGAGCGCACGGGGCGGGTCCACGTCACCGAGCGCCTCGCCCATGCCGTAGTGCGCCTCGGCGAGCGCGCTCGGGTTCTCCGCGGCGACGGCCCGATCCAACGCGCTCGATGCCAGCTCCACGGCCTGATCGAACTGCCCCGAGTACGCCATGACCAACGCCTCGCCGACCATCCCCGACGCCTGCACCGACAGCGGCCCGGCGACGGCCATGGCGCGGTAGTGCCCCACGGCGGCCGGGTCGCAGTTCACCAGCGCGACGTCCCCGAGCACCTCGTGTGCGCCGTAGGTCTCTCCACCCTCGTCGGCGGCCCGCGAGGCCAGGGATTGGGCGGCGGCGAGATCACCGCGGCCCCACGCGTGCGTCGCCGCCGCGGCGAGCGCGAGGGCCAGCCGCGGGCGCCCGGTGACCGGCACCGCGTCGTAACCCCAGGCCAGCACCTCGTAGTGCTGACAGTGGTAGCCGTAGCGGTAGGTCGCCGCGGCGAGGCGCACGAGCACGTCCGGGTCGCCGGACAGGCGGGCGCGGCGCAGGTCGGGCAGGAGCGCGTCGAGTTCGCGGACCCCGGCGATCTGCTCCGGGCCGTGCATCCGCGCCTCCTGCTCCTCCGCGGCCGCGACAATCGCGGCAGCGTGCCGCCGATAGGTCGCGGTGGCGTCGGGCGAGCCGGCCAGCCGCTCCCCCGCGTACGCCCGGACCGTCTCCAGCAGGCGGTACCGGCGCGGGCCGTGCCGCACGACCAGCGACCGGTCGACCAGCGCGGCCAGCACGCCGGCGACCCGCGTCCGCGGCACCTCCTCATCGGCGACGACCGCCTCGGCCAGCGCGATCGTGAAACCGCCCGCGAAGGACGCCAGCCGGCACAGCACCCGGCTCTCCAGCGGCTCCAGCAGGCCGAACGACCACTCCACCACCGCGCGCAGCGTCCGGTGCCGGGCCGCGCCGGTCCGCCGACCCCGGGTGAGCAGGTCGAGCCGGTCGCCGAGGCGGTCCCGGAGCTGGGCGACGCCGAGCGCCGTGGCCTGGGTGGCGGCGAGCTCGATGGCCAGCGGCAACGCGTCCAGACCGGCCACGATGTCGGCCACCGCGCCCGCGTCGTCGACCGCATGATGAGCCCGGTCCGCGAAGAGCCGGGCCCCGGCGTCCGCGCTCAGCGGCCCGAGCACGAGCACCCGTTCGCCGTCCACCCGCAGCCTCTCCTGGCTGGTCACGACGATCCGGACGGCGCACGGCAGCAGCGCCTCGACCACCTCGGCAGCGGGGTCGAGCAGATGTTCGCAGTTGTCCAGCACGATCAGCGGCTTCGCGGCGCCGGCGGCGGTCGCGATCGCGGCGAGCGGTTCGTCGAGGGGTCCGAGCCGGGCGCCGACGCCGACCGCCACGGCCTGCAGGAAGTCGTCGCGCCCGCGCACGTCGGCGGCGTCGACCCAGGCGACCAGCGCTCCGGCCCGCACGGTCTCGGCGACCAGCCGGGTCTTGCCGACGCCGCCGGGCCCGACCACACAGACGAGGCCGGGCTCGGCGAGCAGTTGCGCCAGTCGCGCCTGCTCGGCGTCGCGTCCGACAAAGGACGAAAATCTGAGGGGTACGCGCACAGTCGAGTCCCGTGGCACCACGGCGACCCGGGTGGGTGGTCCGGGCCGTTGCGCCTGCGCCGGTCCGTCTGCTGGGGTTGTGCCGCTGCCGGCCGCTGAGCCTTCCGGGGCCGTCTCCAGCGGCTCGCCGCGCAGCAGGGCCACCTGGAGCCGCTTGACGGCCGGCGAGGGATCCATGCCGAGGGCATCCACCACGGCGTCGGCGTGCCGTCGCAGCGCCGCCGCCGCGTCACCGCGCCGGTCGGCCGCGGCCAGCGCCCGGGCCATCATCAGCGCACCCGGCTCCCACCGCGCGTCGCTCTCGACCGCCGCCCGCAGCCCGGCGACCGCCTCCTCGGCCCGCCCCTCGCCCAGCTGAGCCTCGGCCCGGCGCACCAGCCCGGCGCGATGGGCATCGGTGAGCCGCGCCGCCCAGCCGAGGAAGGGCTCGGTGGCGAACTCCGGCAGCGGCGCCCCGCGCCACAGCGCCAGCGCCGCGTCGACGTCACCGGCCCGGATCAGCCGCTCGAAACGGAGGGCGTCGACGCAGTCGGGCGGCAGCGCCAGCCGATAGCCGGCCGGGTCGAGCACGATGACGCCCGGGTCGCCGAGCACCGACCGCAGCCGGGCCACGTGCGACTGCAGGCTGTTGCGCACGGACTCGGGCGGGTCCTCGGGCCAGACGGCGTCGATCAGCCGGCCGACGGGCACGGGCGCCCCGGCGTGCAGGGCGAGCGTGACCAGAACGGCCCGCTGACGGGCGCTGCCGAGGGCGACCGGCCCGCGTGCACCGGTCACCACCAGCGGCCCGAGCAGCCCGATCTCCACGCCAAGACCTTACGACCACGGGCACCGCCCGCACGACCGCGCCGGCCGTCGCCGAGCCCTCCCGTCAGGCGGCACGTCTCCTACGAGACGATCACGGTCGACAGGTCGACGCCCAGGCCCTTGAGCCCGGCGTATGTCAGCTTGTCCATCCGCGCGCCGTCGAAGGCCATCGTGCGGATCGCGTTGCGGTATTTCCGGCCCCAGGACCGGAACGACACGTCCCGCAGCGTCGCCTCGCGGAAGGTGACGTCGTTGAGCGCCGCCCGGTCGAAGCGCACGCTGGTGAACGCGGCGCCGTCCAGGTTCAGGCCGCGCAGATCGGAGTACGAGAAGTCGACCCCGGTGAACGTGCAGTTCTCGAAGACCGTGCGCCTCAGGTCGGTCATCCCGAAGTTGACGTCGGTGAACGCGACCTCGGCGAACCGCGTCTCGGTCAGCCCCGCCATGCCGAAGTCGGTGCGCACCAGGGTGGAGCCCCGGAAGCTGGCCCGCGCCAGCTCGATCATCGTCATCTTGGCATCGGTGAGATCGGCGCCGTCGAAGTTGGCGTCCGCCACGTCGCTGGACGCGAACGAGCTCCCGGTGAGGTCGGCGCGCGAGAAGTCGGAGCCGCGCAGCGCACTCATCTCGAACTTCCCGCCCGGCAGCACGACCCCCGCGAAGTCGCTCCCACCGAGGTTGCTCATGTCGAATCTCGACACCATCCGACGCTCGAGCGACCGGGAGAGGTTGGCGACCTCGCGCACGGTCTGCTCGATGTCGCCGATGCTGTCGATGGTCAGCTGCAGCGCCGTCTCGTCGTCCCTGCCCTCGGCCGTCAGCTCGCGGAACCGCTCGTGCAGGTCCGCCAGCAGGTCCGCCTTCAGCTCGGCGACGCTTTTCGCACCCTCGTACGGCTTGAAGACACCGTCCACATGGTCGTTCAGCTTGTCGATCATCGGTCGCCCCCTCACAGCAAGGTGTCGAGCACACGCTTCGCGTACTCCCAATTGCTTTTGTTGCGGGCGTAGGTCGCCCTGCCCTTCTCGGTGATCCGGAAGTATTTGCGGCGGCCACCCTGCGACTCGTCGCCCCAATACCAGGTGATGTCGCCGTCCGCTTCCAGGCGCCGGACGCTGGAGTACATCGTGGCTTCCTTGAGCTCGTACTCGCCGCCCGACCGCTCGGCGACCAGCTTGACGATCTCGTAGCCGTAGCAGTCGGCCTCCGCCAGCAGCCGCAAGATCATCGTGTCCGTGTTCCCCCGCAGCAGATCGGACGTGACCTTGCTGTCGCTCATCGCGCCACCTCCGCCCATAGTGTCGGCCCGAGTACTATGACTGTCAAGGTAGTGGAGGCGTCACACAACACAGTGGTAGCCCACAGACGTATCCGCAGGGCAGATGCGTCTCTGGGCTACCACTTTCTGTTTGAGGTCAGCCCTTCAGGTGGTAGAAGCGCCAGAAGTCGTTCGGGATGTCGAGGACGGCCGGCGCGGTGAAGCCGGCCTCGCGGGCCCAGGCGAGCAGGGTCGGGGCGCGCAGGATCGTGCCGTGCGCCGACTCGCCGCCCTCGGCCCGCGTCGCCGGCAGGCAGTGCAGGACGCTGAACGCGTACTGCAGGCGCTCGATCTCGCCGGCCGGCGCCTCGAACGTGTCCGCCACCCGCTCGTCGCCGACGAAGACGCTGCCGCCGGGTGCGAGCACCGAGCGGGCCGCGGCCAGCACCGCCACCGGCTCCGCCATGTCGTGCAGCGCCTCGAAGATGGTGACCAGGTCGTACGGCCCGGCTACGAGGGACGCCGCATCGCCCTGCACGAAGGTCACCCGATCGGCCACGCCCGCGGCCGCGGCGTTGCGCCGCGCCTCGGCGATCGACGCCTCGTCCAGGTCCACGCCGCGCACGGTCAGCGACGGGTACGCCCGGGCGAGCGCGATCGACGAGTGCCCGACGCCGCAGCCGAGGTCGAGCACCTTCGCACCCGGCCGGTCCAACGCGACGCCCGGCAGCGCCGGCAGCCACTCGGCGGCCAGCGAGTGCTCGAACATCGGCCGGTTGAAGCCGGCGATCCCGTGCCGGAAGTGCACGCCGTAGTCCGCGTACGAGATGCCGGCGCCGGTGCGGAACGCCTCGATCACGGCCGGCGTGAGCAGCCCCAGCCCGAGTCCGAACTCGGCCGCGGCGCCCAGGTAGTTCGGTCCGGTCTCGTCGAGCAGCACCTCGGCGACATGCGCGGGGAGGGTGAACGATCCGTCCTCGTGGGTGAGGATCGCGGCGGCGGCCTGTTGCTCGAGCCACTCGCGGGCGTACCGCTCGTCGACGCCGGCCGTCTTGGCCAGCTGCGCCGCGGTCAGCCACTGGCCGCGCAGCGCCGGGTAGAGGCCGAGCCGCCGGCCCAGCTCGATGGTGTGCAACTCGGCGGCGCCGGTCAGCGCGCCGAGGAGTCGTTCCGCGAAGAGTTCAGCAGTCATGCGGAGAAGACTGCCGACCGCCGCATGCACCACGCGTGCGGCGCACATGTGGCCCGGCCTGGATTGCGGGTCTTGACCTCCAGTGCGCTTGAAGTTGCACGGTCGGCGTCATGAGAGCTGCCGTGTTCGACCGCTTCGGCCCGCCCGACGTCCTCCAGCTGCGGGAGCTGCCCGATCCCGAGCCGGGAGCGGGCGAGGTCCGCGTCCGGGTGCGGGCCGCCGGGGTTCAGCCCTTCGACGTGTACGCGCGCCGCGGCGAGATGCCGTTCCTGCGGATCACGCCGCCGTCCACGATCGGCCAGGAGTACTCGGGGGTGGTCGATCGGGTCGGCGCCGGCGTCACGAACGTCCGGCCGGGCGACGAGGTGCTGGGCTCGACGATGCTCAACGGGCAGGCGTCCGCCGTCGTCGTCTCCGCGGAGAACGTGGTGCGCAAGCCGCCGCGGCTGGACTTCCCGACCGCGGCGGGGCTGGTGGCGGCCGGGCAGACGGCGACCGGGGCGCTGGGCGAGCTCGCCCTGACACCGGGTGACGTGCTGCTGGTGCACGCGGCGGCCGGCTCGGTGGGCACGGTCGCGGCGCAGGTCGCCCGGCTGGCCGGCGCGACGGTGATCGGCACGGCGAGCGCGGGCAACCACGAATACCTGCGGCAGCTCGGGGCGGTCCCGGTCGAGTACGGCCCGGGGCTGGTCGCGAACGTCCGGGCGACCGGGCTGACGCCCACGGTGGCGCTGGACGCGGCCGGGTCGGAGGCGATCGCGGCGTCGGTCGAGCTCGGCATCCCGCGGATGCGGATCGGCACGATCGCCGACGACAAGGCCGCCGCCGAGCACGGCACCCGGGTGGTCCGCGCCGCCCGCTCACCGCAGCGGCTGGCCGAGGTGGTGGCGCTGGCCGAGCAGGGTTCGCTGACCATGCCGATCCGGGCCTACCCGCTGGCCGAGGTGGCCGCGGCCCACGCCGCGGTGGAGACCGGCCACGGCCGCGGCAAGGTGGTCCTCATCGTGGAGCCGGGCTGACCGCCGGTTCGGGAGCCGGGCCGACCGCCGATTCGGGAGCCGGGCCGGCCGCCGGGTCGGGAGCCGGGCTGGGCCTGCCGTACAGCCAGCCTTGGGCCAGGTCGCAGCCCTGGGCCCGCAGCCAGTCGCGCTGTTGTGGCGTCTCCACGCCCTCGGCCACCACCTGGTGGCCCATCGCGTGCGTCATCGCCAGCACCGCCCGCACGATCGGCTCGTTGGCGGTGTCCTCGCCGACGCCCGCCACGAACGCCCGGTCGATCTTGACCACGCCGACCGGGAGCCGGTGCAGGTAGCTGAGCGACGAATAGCCGGTGCCGAAGTCGTCGATGCACAGCACCACGCCGAGTTCCCAGAGCGCGCCGAGGGTCACCAGCGCGGTCTGGATGTCCTCCATGACGGCCGATTCGGTGATCTCCAGCCAGAGCGCCGAGGCGGGCAGGCCGGTCTCGGCGAGCGCGTCGCGCACCACGTCGACCAGCGCGAGGTCGCGCAGCTGCCGCACGGAGACGTTCACCGACACGTGCAGCAGCCGCGCGCCCGGGGGCCGGGCCATGGTCCACCGGGCGAGTTGCCGGGCCGACTCGCGCAGCAGCCAGGCACCGGACTCCACGATCAGGCCGGTCTCCTCGGCGACCGGGATGAAGTCCACCGGTGACACGGCGCCCAGCTCGGGGTTGGTCCAGCGCATCAGCGCCTCGTAGCCGGACAGCTCGTCGCGGGTCAAGTCGTGGATCGGCTGGAAGTGCACGGCCAGCTCGCCGTTGCCCAGGGCGCCGCGCAGCGCCTGCTCGAGGTTGACCCGCTCGCGCACCTGGTCGCGCAGCGAGGTGTCGAACATCGCGTACGCGTTGCGCCCGTTGCGCTTGGCCTTGTACATCGCGGTGTCCGCGTCCCGGATCAGCTCGAGCGCCTCGGCGCCGCCGGCGGCCTTCGCGACGCCGATCGACGCCGAGATCGCCACCGGGCCGACGGACAGCTCGAACGGCCGGGTCAGCTCGTCCAGCAGCCGGGGGGCCAGCGCCTCGGCCAGCCGCGAGTGCGACGCACCGGCCAGCGCGATCACGAACTCGTCCCCGCCGATCCGGCAGACCAGGTCCTCGGCGCGCACCTGGGCGGCGAGCCGGCCGGCCACCACGCAGAGTAGTTCGTCGCCGACCTGATGACCCCAGTGGTCGTTCACCCACTTGAAGCGGTCGAGGTCGATGAACAGCAGGCTGATCTCCTGCCGGTCGGCGGCCGCGGCCGTGCCCCAGGCCCGGATGGTCGCGCTGAGCAGCTCACGGTTGGGCAGGTCGGTCAGCGGGTCGTGGGTGGCGCGGTGGCGGGCGGCGCGTTCGGCGCGGGCCCGTGAGTTGTTCGAGCGGACCACCCGGGCGAGCTCGGCCAGCAGGAGCGCGACCAGCAGCGCGGCCCGGACCAGGTCGTTGGTGAGGGTGGTGCGCGGGCCGAGGGTGGCGACCAGCGCGGGTACGACCACCATCGCGGCCAGCGTCGCGGTCCGGAGCAGGCCGAGGTCACGGGTCTCGACGCGCTGAGGATCGGTGAGGGTGCGCATCGACGGATGCAGCGTGGTCGCCCCGATGATCAGGAACGCGGCCATGAACAGGGTGTCGACGGCGTGCTGCGGGACCCGGGTCAGCTCGCTGTCCCGCAGCGCGAAGATGAAGTCGCCGGCGAACAGCAGCAACGAGGCGGTCATCAGCAGCCACATGGCCGGCTTGCGCGCGGTGCCGGCGAGGCCCAGCTGCACCGAGATCACCAGCAGGACCACGTCGATGGCCGGGAAGAAGGCGCTGGCCACCCGCAGGGCCGTGATGTCGGTCTGCTCCATCGTCGGCGCGATCAGGAACGTCCAGGTCAGGAACGCCGCGGCCAGACCGATCAGCAGCGCGTCGACCCGGGCGGGGTCGTCGTCGGTGGCCCGGCGCCGGCGCAGGAGCCCGGCGTACGCGACACCCATCAGCAGGTACGCCGGGATCACGAACGCGTCCGGGATCAGCGCCCCGGCATTCGGCGGGGACACGCCGGCCTCGGGGAACACGATCCGGGACACCATCGCGGCGATGAACAGCCAGCAGGCGGCGAGGATCAGCCGCCACGGGCCGCGGGCGGCGAGGTCGGTGTTGCGCCGCGCGCCGACGTGCAGAGCGGTCAGGCCGCCGGCCACCACCAGCAGGATCATCGGCGTCTGCAGCCAGACCGGGCCGACCGCGATCAGGCTCACCGGCACCGCCCCGGCCGCCAGATAGGCCCAGGTCACGCGCGCGGACAGCACCCGGCCGGCAGGCGCCGCGCCCACCCCGGCCGCGGTGGCGGGCACGGCCGGGGCAGAGGTCACGTCTGTTCATCGGCACGCCGATCGTCCGCATTAAGGGAACGACGCGCCCGCGCATGGACGTGACGGCCGTCACGCAAAGGGAGAACCTGGCACCTCGGACAAATGTGCATTCCATTCTGAAGTATCCCAAACGGTCACCATTTCTCTGCGGGGGGACAACGCGTGAAACCGGTACCTCGACTCATCGCGGCAGCCATCGGCGCCGCGCTACTCGTCGCCGCGCCGGCGCCCGGGGCTCGGGCACAGAGCCCGGCGCCGACGCTGCAAAGCATTCCGCTCGACTTCCTCACCGGCTCGGCGCCGGCGCGGGAGACCAGGCCGTTCGCCCTGGCCGGGCTCACCTGGAACGACCCGGCGGCGGCGCTCGGGACGACCGTCGAGATCCGGGCCCGCGCGGCCGCGACCGGCGACTGGTCGGCCTGGCAGGAGTTGGAGGCCGACGGCCGCTCACCGGCCGAGGCGGGCAGCGCCGACGACGCCGGACGGGGCCGCACCGACCCGCTGTGGTTCGGCATGTCGGACGCGGTGCAGGTCCGCGGCTCGGGCGGCGCGACGCCGGCCGGCCTGCGGCTCGACCTGATCAACCCGGACGTGGACGTACCAGCGGCCGGAAGCAGCACAACCCCGGAGGCGCGGGCCGCTGCAGCGCTGCCGAGCCGGCCCATCCCCAACCTGCTGACCCGGGCGCAGTGGGGGGCGAACGAGGCGATCGTCAAGGAGGCGCCGCAGTACACGCCCGGCGTGAAGGTCGTGTTCGTGCACCACACGGCCACCTCGAACAACTACAGCTGCGCCGACTCGGCGAGCATCGTCCGGGGCATCGAGGCCTACCACGTGCGCAGCAACGGCTGGAACGACATCGGCTACAACTTCCTGGTCGACAAGTGCGGCCGGCTCTTCGAGGGCCGCCGCGGCGGCGTCACCCGGGCCGTGCTTGGCGCGCACACGCTGGGCTTCAACACCTACAGCAGCGCGATCGCGGTGATCGGCAACTACGACGCGAGGAGCGCGCCGAGCCGGGTGCGGCAGGTGATCGCGCAGGTCGCGGCGTACAAGCTGGGCGGGTACGGGATCTCGCCGCTCGGCAAGTCGGTGATGATCTCCAGTGGCAGCGACCGCTATCCGCGCGGCACCCGGGTGGCGCTCAACCGGATCTCCGGGCACCGCGACACCGGGCGGACCACGTGCCCGGGTGGCGCGCTCTACGGCCAGCTGGCGTCGATCCGGCAGGTTGCCGGTGCCGCGCCGGTGGGGTTGCGGGTGGCGAAGATGGCCGGGGCGACCGCGTACGGGCCGACGTACTACACCCGGGGCGTGGTGCGGCCGTACTGGGCGCTCAGCACGCCGTCGAGCATGATGAACCGCTTCGACGTGTACGTGGACGGCAGGCTCTACACCTCGGGCCGGAACACGACCCGGGCCGCCGTGCTGCGTCTTGCCGCCGGCCGGCACTCCGTGGGGGTCGTGGCCGTGCATTTGTCCGGGCGCACGTCGCGGATCGTGCGGACCGTGATGGTCGACGTCACGCCGCCGAAGTTCGTGATGGGGCCGGCGCTGGTGCTGCGACCCGGGTCGCTGAACGGGAGCGTGCCGGTGCGGATCGGCTGGGGACTGGGCGACCCGAGCGGGGTGCGCTTCCAAGGCTTGAGCAGCCCGCGGCCGGTGGTGCTGGGGACCGCGGTGCGCACGTACAACACGATCGCGGCGCCCGGCCGGGCCACCCTGTGGGCGGTCAAGGCCACCGACCGGGCCGGGAACACGGCGGTGGGCACCGTCCGGCGTACCCCGACGGTCCTCTCGGACGCCGCGGGCACGCGCACCGGACGGTGGGTCACGCTGCGCAACCCCCGCTATCTGA
>NZ_JBFAZH010000153.1:0-10253 GCF_040681735.1 Actinoplanes sp. NPDC051633
GCCACCGGCATCGCCATGGTGATCTTCATGCCGGTCTTCTTCATCGTGTTCTTCAACGAGTTCAACGACCTGGCGGCGACCCCGCCCGGGGAGACCCCGTCGATGGACGGCTCGTTCATCTGGACGATCCTGGCGGTCGAGATCGGCGCGGTCCTCCTGCTGCTCGTGGCCTACTACTTCTACTACGTCGAGCTGCTCTACCGCCGTGGCCAGACCATCGGCAAGAAGGTGATGAAGGTCCGGGTGGTGCCGATCAATCCGGCGCAGCCGATGACCCGGGGCATCGCCACGAAGCGATTCCTGGCGCATATCGTGGCCGGCACGATCGTGCCCTTCTACAGCTATCTCGACGGATTGTGGCAGCTCTGGGACAAGCCGTACCTGCAGACCCTGCACGACAAGTTCGCCCAGACCGTCGTGGTAAAGGTTTCTTCATGAGTTCTCTGCCCGCCGGCTGGTACAAGGATCCGGCCGACCCGTCGACCCAGCGCTACTGGGACGGCGAGGGCTGGGTGGGCAAGGCCATCGGCGCCGACGCCACCCCGCCGGAGGGTCCGCCACCACCCGAACCGTCGCCACCACCGGCGCCGGCCCCGGCGACGAAGGCTCCCGAGACCAAGGACGAGCCGCCCGCGTACCCGGAAACCGTGGTCCCGCCCGCCGGCTATCCGCCGCCGCCACCCGGGTGGACCCCACCGCCCGGCTGGGAGCCGCCGCCGGGCTGGATCGTGCAGCCCCGGCCGCACGGCTTCGCGCTGGCCGGGATGGGCCAGCGACTCGCGGCCCGGCTGTTCGACATCCTCGCCGTGCTGGTGCTCAACGTCGTGGTCAACGGCTACTTCGCGTACCAGTTCGCGCTGGAGTTCGCGCCGGTCTACCGGCAGGCGATGGCCGACCCGTTCGGCGACCCGCCCGACCCGACGCCCCGGTCGGAGTACCTGATCTGGACCATGCTGGTGATCGCGACGCTGCTGTGGCTGCTCTACGAGGCGCCGTCGATCGGCTCGCGCGGCCAGACGCTCGGCAAGCGGCTGCTGCGCATCAAGGTGATGGCGGTCGAGCACACCGATCCGATCGGCTTCGGCCGGGCGTTCCGGCGGTGGGCACGGCTCGGCATGTGGACGCCGTTCTGGGGCTGCGCCGGGCTGGGCTTCCTTCTGCAACTGGTCGACTGCCTGTCGCCGCTGTTCGACCAGAAGCTGCGGCAGGCGCTGCACGACAAGACCGCCCGCACGGTGGTGATCGCCTTGCCGCCCAACGACAAACAGCCATTGCCGGCCACGCCCGGCAACGCGGAAGGACGACGGCAATGACGCGGCTGACCCGACCCGACCTGGATGCTCTGCCCGACTACGTGCCCGGGCGCAACGTCGCCGACCTGGCCCGCGAGCTCGGCATCGCCGAGGCGATCAAGCTGGCCAGCAACGAGGTGCCGTTCGGCCCGCTGCCCGGCGTGCCCGACGCGGTGGCCGCCGCCGTCGCGAACGTGCACCGATACCCCGACATGGGCGTGGTGCAACTGCGGGACAAGCTGTCCGATCGGTACGGCGTGCCCGCGTCGCGCCTGGTGACCGGCTGCGGCTCGGTCGCGCTGAGCGAGCACCTGGTCAAGGCCGCGTGCTTGCCGGGCGACGAGATCGTGTACGCGTGGCGCTCGTTCGAGGCGTACCCGATCATCGCGGCCGGCGCCGGCGCGGTCTCCACGCGCGTGCCGAACACGCCGGCTCACGGCCACGACCTGCCGGCCCTGGCGGCGGCGATCACCGACCGCACGCGGGTGGTCATCGTCTGCAACCCCAACAACCCGACGGGTACGGCGGTCGCCCGCGCCCAGCTGGACCGCTTCGTCGACGAGGTGCCGTCCGACGTGCTGATCGTCCTGGACGAGGCCTACCGCGAATTCGTCACGGACGACTCCGTGCCCGACGGCATCGAGGTCTACGGCGACCGGCCGAACGTGGTCGTCCTGCGCACCCTCTCGAAGGCGTGGGGGCTGGCCGGCCTGCGGATCGGCTTCCTGGTGGCGCAGCCGGAGGTCGCGGCGGCGGTCCGCAAGGTGGTGACGCCGTTCTCGACGAACCTGATCGCCCAGGCGGCGGCGCTGGCGGCGCTGGACCAGGAGCCGGAGGTACGCCGCCGCGCGGCGCTGGTGGTGGCCGAGCGTGACCGGGTGACGGAGGCGCTGCGCAAGCTGTCGGTCGACGTACCGGACAGCCAGGCCAACTTCGTCTGGCTCCCGATCGCCGACCGCACGGCCGGGTTCGCCGCGGCGTGCGAAAGCCGCGGCGTGATCGTGCGGGCCTTCCACCCCGAGGGCATCCGGGTGACGATCGGCACCCCGGAGGAGAACGACGCCTTCCTGTCAGCCGCCGAGGCAGCCCTGTCGTAGCAAATTCAGTCGGCCTGCTCGATGACCTCGCGCAGCATTTGCGCGAGGCCGCGCAGGAAATCGGCGGCGCCGGCGTCGGACGGGTCGTCGAGGGACCAGTTGCCGTCCCAGACGACGAGCCGGGCCAGTGTGTTCGGCGGCAGCTCGGTGGTGATAACGGCCTCGAGCGCACGCAGTGTGCGGCGGTGCATGCTGGTGCTACGGCGCGCAATCTGCTCGAGACGGGTGCGGATCTCGTCGAGGCTGTCGGCGTCGGCCACATGACCGAACATGAACTCTTCGACGGTCTCCAGCGGAGGCCGACCTTCCAGCTTGGCGATGTGCGCCCGTAGGCGCTCGGGAAGGTCAGGCGTCGCCACGTCGTCACCTTAATGCGGCGACCTCAGGCGGGTGGGCTGCTGCCCTCGGCCGGAGGCTGCGTGCGGCCGTTGCCAACCGCCTCGGTCCGCTGAGAACTGGGGACTTCAGATGGCTCGTATCTTTTGAAGCTTTAAGCGCAGAAACCGCGGACCGGGGTCATCCAATCCAAGATCTTGGGCTCGATTCGCTTGTTCAGGTCTGCCGTGGTTTTGATCGAGTCGAAGAACTTCTTGTCGGCCGCGCTCTTCGTGAGCTTCGCCGCGCTCGTCTCGCCCGCCTTCTTCAAGGCCGGGTCCTCGGCCGCCGCGACCTCCTTCTTCAGGGCCGCGCCCACCTTCTTCAGCTCGTTCGCCGCCGCCTGCTGCGCCTTCTTCGCCTCGGGGGCCTGCTCGGCCTCCTTGTTGGCGATCATCTTGCCCATCGCCGCGTTGAAGCCGTCGAAGCCGTCGTCGTAGATCGACGTGACCTTTCCGCAGACCAGCTCGGTGTTCGCCGCGAAGTCCGGGGCCGTGCTGGTGGCCTGCGTCGTCGGATCGGCGTTGGTCGGCGCGGCCGCCGGGGCGGCCGGGTCGCTGTCGCACGCGGTGGAGATCGTCAGCAGGGCGCCGCCGACGGCCAGGGCCAGGAGGGCGCGTCGCATGAGGGAGATCCGTTCTTTCAGGCGGTCCAAACGCTCGCCGACGATACGTTCCGTTGTCGAGCGCGTCCACCGGAGCCCTGTTTGGGGTACGAATGAACCGTGACGACTGACGGAAGCGGATACCGGATCGAGAAGGACACGATGGGCGAGGTCCGGGTGCCGGCCGACGCCCTGTGGCGTGCGCAGACCCAGCGGGCGGTGGAGAACTTCCCGATCTCGGGCCGTGGGCTGGAGCCGGCGCACATCAAGGCGCTCGCCCAGATCAAGGGCGCCTCCGCGCAGGTCAACGCCCAGCTCGGGGTGCTGGACGACGACCTGGCCAAGGCGATCGCCACGGCCGCGGCGCACGTGGCCGAGGGCGGCTACGAGTCGCAGTTCCCGATCGACGTGTTCCAGACCGGGTCGGGCACCTCGTCGAACATGAACGCCAACGAGGTGATCGCCTCGCTGGCGGCCAAGGAACTCGGCAAGCCGGTGCACCCGAACGACCACGTGAACGCCTCGCAGTCGAGCAACGACGTGTTCCCGTCGTCCATCCACCTGGCCGCCACCGAGGCCGTCACCAGCGACCTCATCCCGGCGCTGGACCACCTGGCCGCCGCGCTGAAGGCCAAGGCCGACACCTGGGCCACCACGGTGAAGAGCGGGCGTACGCACCTGATGGACGCCACCCCGGTGACGCTGGGTCAGGAGTTCTCCGGCTACACCGCGCAGGTGCAGTACGGCATCGACCGGCTCACCGACACGCTGCCCCGGCTGGCCGAGCTGCCGCTGGGCGGCACCGCGGTCGGCACCGGCGTCAACACCCCACCCGGGTTCGCGCCCGCGGTGATCCAGACCCTCAAGGACATGACCGGCCTGCCGCTGTCGGAGGCGCGCAACCACTTCGAGGCGCAGGGCGCCCGGGATGCGCTGGTCGAGGCGTCCGGGCAGCTCAGGGTCGTTGCGGTCAGTCTTTATAAGATCGTCAACGACATTCGCTGGATGGGCTCCGGGCCGCGCGCCGGCCTGCGCGAGCTGCGCCTGCCCGACCTGCAGCCGGGCTCGTCGATCATGCCGGGCAAGGTGAACCCGGTGGTGCCCGAGTCGGTGCGCCAGGTCTGCGCCCAGGTGATCGGCAACGACGCGGCCGTCGCCTTCGCCGGCACGCAGGGTGACTTCGAGCTGAACGTGATGCTGCCGGTGATGGCGCGCAACCTGCTCGAGTCGATCCGGCTGCTGGCCGCGGCGTCGCGGATGCTCGCCGACCGGTGCATCGACGGTCTGGAGGCCAACGAGGAGATCGCCCGGGGGTACGCCGAGGGTTCGCCGTCCATCGTCACGCCGCTCAACCGCCACCTGGGCTACGACGAGGCCGCCGCGATCGCGAAGCAGGCGCTCAAGGAGAACAAGTCGATCCGCGAGGTCGTCGTCGAGCGCGGTCACCTGGAGAGCGGCAAGCTCACCGAGGAGCAGTTGGACCAAGCTTTGGACGTATTGCGGATGACCCGACCCTGATGATCGCTTGTGGAGTTCGATTTCATTCGATGAGATGGCCTCCATGAGAAGACCCCTCCTGGCAGCGACCGTCGCCACCGCGACGGTCGTTGCCCTTTCGGTATCGCCGATCACCGCGGCCACGGCCGCTCCATCTGCGCCGGGTGATTACACCGTCGTCTCCGCGGACGGCGTGCCCGCGGCCGACGCGGTCGCGGCGATCACCGCGGCCGGCGGCACGATCGTCAGCCGCAATGACGCCGTCGGCGTCTTCCGCGTCTCGTCGACCGACGCCGGATTCCGCACGGCCGTCGCCGGTTCGTCCAAGTTGATCGGCGCCAGCGAGCGCAAGGCCTTCGGGTACGCGCCCAAGGACCTGACCGTCGAGGCGCCGGCGACGGGCGCCAACGCCCCCGCAGCCGCAGCCGCTCCGGCCCTGCGCACCGATCCGCTCGACGAGAAGCTCTGGGGCCAGCGGATGATCCGCGCCGACATGGCCCACAAGATCCAGAAGGGCAACCGCGGCGTGACCGTGGGCGTGCTCGACACCGGCCTCGACGCGAGCAACCCCGACCTGGCCAAGCGGTTCAGCCCGGTGCTGTCGCGCAACTTCGCGCCGGACATCCCGGCCGTCGACGGGCCGTGCGAGGTCGCGAGCTGCCTCGACCCGGTCGGCACCGACGACGGCGGGCACGGCACGCACGTGGCCGGCATCATCGGTGCGTCGCTCGACGGCAGCGGCCTCTCGGGTGTCGCGCCCGGCGTGACGCTGGTCGAGCTCAAGGGCGGCCAGGACTTCGGGCTGTTCTTCCTGGACCCGGTCGTGAACGCGCTGACCTACGCCGGGGACGCCGGCATCGACGTGGTGAACATGTCCTTCTACGTCGACCCGTGGCTCTACAACTGCAAGGCCAACCCGGCGGACAGCCCGGAGGCGCAGGCCGAGCAGCGGGCGATCATCGCCGGCATGCGGCGGGCCCTCAACTACGCGCACCGCAAGGGCGTCACGCTCGTCGCGGCGCTCGGCAACAACCACGAGGACCTGGGCAAGCCGCGGATCGACAGCAGCAGCCCCGACTACGGCGGCACGCCGTACGACCGGCCGATCGACAACCGCACCTGCTGGGACCTGCCGGCCGAGGGCCCGCACGTGATCGGCGTCTCGTCGGTCGGGCCGTCGAAGATGAAGTCCGACTTCTCGAACTACGGCGTGGAGCAGACGTCGGTGGCGGCGCCCGGCGGATGGGCCCGTGACGGCTTCGGCACCCCGACGTACCTGTCGCCGGGCAACCAGATCCTGTCCACCTACCCGCTGAAGATTCTGCAGGCCGCGGGCCGGGTCGACGCCGACGGCAACATCACGCCGGCCGGTGCGCCGAACACGTTCAAGGCGTGCAACGCCGCGGGCGAGTGCGGCTACTACGGCTATCTGCAGGGCACCTCGATGGCGGCGCCGCACGCGGCGGGTGTGGCCGCGTTGATCGTCAGCCAGTACGGCCGGCCCGACCAGCGCAACGGCGGGCTGACCCTGAACCCCGACGTGGTCGAGCGGCGCCTGCTGCGGTCGGCGGCCGAGACCCCGTGCCCGACGCCACGCCTGCGCAGCTACGTGCAGGAGGGCCGTGACGTGGAGTTCGACGCGTTCTGCGAGGGCGGGACGAAGTTCAACGGCTTCTACGGGCACGGCATCGTCGACGCGTACGCGGCGGTGGGCGGCCAGTAACAGCCGGGTTCATGCGGGCGGAGCGGAAACCGGTTCGCCGGGGTCGGTACCCTTGACCGGTGACGCTCCGCTTGCATGACACCGCCACCCGATCCGTCCGGGACTTCGTCCCGCTGACGCCCGGTCAGGTGGGGATCTACCTATGCGGTCTCACCGTGCAGTCGGTGCCGCACATCGGTCACCTCCGTTCAGCGGTCAACTACGACGTGCTGCGCCGCTGGTTGATCAAGAGGGGCTTCGAGGTGACGTTCATCCGCAACGTCACCGACGTGGACGACAAGATCCTCGACAAGGCCGTCGCCCAGAAGAAGCCGTTCTGGGCGATCGCGTACGCGAACAAGCTGCGGCTCGACGCCGACTACGCCTCACTCAACGTGTTGCCGCCGACCTACGAACCGCTGGCCACCGCGCACGTGCCCGAGATGCACGAGCTGATCGCCGACCTGATCGAGCGCGAGAGCGCGTACCCGGCCGAGTCCGGCAACGGCGACGTCTACTTCGACGTGCCGTCCTATCCGGAGTACGGCGCACTGTCCGGGCAGAACCCCGACGACATGCGCCCGCCGGCCGATGGCGGCGAGAAGGACAAGCGCGACTACCGCGACTTCGCGTTGTGGAAAGCGGTGAAGCCCGACGAGCCGGCCGACGCGTCCTGGCCCTCGCCGTGGGGCCGTGGCCGTCCGGGCTGGCACATCGAGTGCTCCGCGATGGCCCGGCGTTACCTCGGTGACGAGTTCGACATCCACGGCGGCGGGCTCGACCTGACCTTCCCGCACCATGAGAACGAGATCGCCCAGTCCAGGTCGGCCGGTCTGCCGTTCGCCCGGTACTGGGTGCACCACGCCCTGCTCAACCTGGGCGAGGCCAAGATGAGCAAGTCGCTGGGCAACGTGATCGACACGGCCGCGGTCGCCGAGATGGGCATCCGGCCGATCGAGTTGCGCTACTACCTGGGTACGCCGCACTACCGGTCCCGCATCGACTACTCCGACGACGCGCTGCGCGAGGCGGCGACGGCGTGGCGGCGCATCGAGGGTTTCGTGCAGCGCGCCGCCGAGGTGGTCGGCCCCGGGCACCCGATGGACGTGCCGCCGAGTTTCGCGAGCGCGATGAACGACGACCTGAACACGTCCGCCGCCCTGGCCGTGGTGCACGACACGATCCGCGAGGGCAACACGGCGCTGGCGACCGGCGACGAGACCGGGGTGCGCGCCGCGCTGACCGCGGTCCGCGCGATGCTGGGCGTGCTGGGCCTGGACCCGTTCGACCCGGCCTGGAGCGGCGCGGAGCGCGGCAACGATCTGAAGCCGGTCGTGGACGGTCTGGTCCACCTGGCGCTGGAGCAGCGGGCGCAGGCCCGGGCACGTAAGGACTGGGCGGCCGCCGATGCGGTGCGTGACCAGCTGAAGAACGCGGGCATACAGGTTGAGGACACCCCGGCCGGACCGCGCTGGACCGTAGGGGAGCAGCACTGATGCCGGGTAACTCGTCCAACCGCAGCCGGCGTGTGACGTCGAAGAAGGGCGCCGCCGCCGGCTCGGGCGGCAAGAACCGCGCGAGCCTCAAGGGCCGCGGGCGCACCCTGCCGGCCGACGAGCGGCCGTGGCACAAGGGCTACTCAGGCACCGAGGAGCTGCCCGCGAAGACGGCGCGCAAGCAGGACAAGGAGCGCCGGGCCGCGGCGGCCGAGGGCCGTAAGCCCAAGGTCGGCACCCCGGGCAGCAAGGACACCACGTGGGGCCGGGGTGCTCCGCGCGGCAAGTCCGTGCCGATGCGCGGGAAGCAGCAGATGACGCGCGGCGGCCCGCGGGTCGCGCCGGGCCGCCGGTCCAACCCCACCAGGGAGGGGCCGGAGCTGCTGCTCGGCCGCAACCCGGTGGTGGAGGCGATGCGCTCGTCGGTGCCCGCGACGGCGCTGTACCTGGCGCAGGGCATCGACATCGATGACCGGATCGCCGAGATCGTGCGCACCGCCGGTGACCGCGGCCTGCCGATCCTCGAGATCAGCCGCAACGAGCTCGACCGGATGACCGGCGGCGTGCTGCACCAGGGCGTCGGCCTGCAGGTGCCGCCGTTCGCGTACCAGCCGCTGGACGACCTGATCGCGGCCTCGCTCGAGCAGACCGCTCCGCTGCTGGTCGCGATGGACGGGGTGACCGACCCGCGGAACGTGGGCGCGGTGATCCGGTCGGTGGCGGCCTTCGGCGGGCACGGCGTCTTCATGACCGAGCGCCGGGCGGCCGGCATCACGGCGACCGCGTGGCGGACCAGCGCCGGCGCCGCTGCGCGCGTGCCGGTGTCCCAGGTGGTGAACCTGACGCGTGCGGTCAAGGAGTGCCAGAAAGCGGGCTTCACCGCGATCGGGCTGGACGCGGACGGCGAGACGGACCTCTACCAGCTCGAGGCCGCGGTCGGCCCGCTGCTCGTCGTGGTCGGCTCGGAGGGGCGCGGATTGTCCCGGTTGGTGGGCGAGACGTGTGATCTGCGGGTACGCATCCCGATGGCCTCGGACGTCGAGTCGCTGAACGCCAGCGTGGCCGCCGCGGTCACCCTGGCCGAGGTGGCCCGGCGCCGCATTTTCGGCTAGGCCAGGCCTGGACCGGTTCACCCGGCCTTTTGTCGCCCGGGGGCCGTAACATGGCGGGCCGGGTGTCCACTGGCGGAGGGGCAGCAGGGATGACCGCACCAGGTGACGGCTTCGTGCTGGCCGTCGACCTCGGCACGTCGCACACCGTTGCGATGCTGCGGTGGCCCGACGAGCGGACGCGTCCGCTGCTCTTCGACGGGCAGCCGTTGCTTCCGTCGGCGGTCTATCTCGACGCCGAGGGGCACCTGCACGTCGGCCGTGACGCCCAGCGCCTCGGCTATGCCGATCCGGCCGGCATCGAGCCCAACCCGAAACGTCATGTGGACGCCGAGTCGATCCTGCTCGGCGGTCACGGCATCCCGGTCGCCGCGCTCTTCGCCGCGCTGCTCACCGCGGTCGCCCGCGAGGCGGTCAACACGGTGGGGTTCCTGCCGCCGGCCGTGCTGACCTACCCGGCCGCCTGGGGCGCACACCGCCGTGCGGTGCTGACCGACGCGCTGGCCCGCGCAGGCTGGCCGGCCGACACCGGGATGGTGCCCGAGCCGGTGGCCGCGGCACGGTATTTCGCCGACGTGCTGCGCCGGCCGGTGCCGGTGGGCTCGGCGCTGGCGGTCTTCGACTTCGGTGGCGGCACGCTCGACGTCGCGGTGGTGCGCAACGACGGCCTCGGGCCGGACGGCCGGCCGCGGTTCGCGGTGGCGGCCTCCGGCGGCGCCGGCGACCTGGGCGGGCTGGACGTCGACGCGAGCCTGGTCGACCACCTGGGCAAGGCGCTCGCCGGTGGTGAGCCGGAGGCGTGGGGCGTGCTGGGTGATCCGCGTACGCTCGCGCAGTGGCGCGCCCGGCGGCAGTTCTGGGAGGACGTGCGGGGCGCGAAGGAGATGCTCTCCCGTTCGGCGCTCGCCCCGGTGCCGGTGCCCGGGGTCGAGCACGCCGTGCATCTGACCCGCGACGAGCTCGAGGCGTCGGCCGGGCCGCTGATCCGGCGCGGCGTGGCCGAGGCCGCCGCGGTGATCAAGGCGGCCGGGTTGACGCCGTCGGAGCTGGCCGGCCTCTTCCTGGTCGGCGGGTCGTCGCG
>NZ_JBFAZH010000154.1:0-10174 GCF_040681735.1 Actinoplanes sp. NPDC051633
GCGCCCTAGCCGTCGCCGTGCCAACGCTGCCGACACGGCGACGGCTAGGGCGCGACAGGGTCCTTCAGCGCCGCCGTCGGTCCCGAGATTACACGCTGGGTTGTCGTATGTAACTACTTAGGGAAACTCCTTCAGACAACTCCAGGCGTTCTTACCTTGATCACGTGGGCCTGAAGGGAAAGCTCTACACGACCGGAGACCTCGCCGACCTGCTCGGCGTCACCCGGCAGCGTGCCTACGCGATCTCCCGGCGCAAGGGCTTCCCGGACCCCTTCGACGAGTGGCCCGGTGGCCTCGCGGTGTGGTCCGTCGACCAGGTGAACGAGTGGCGCCGGACGAGTTGGCGCCCGCGCGCTGAGGACCCGGAGAGCTGACCGTCGGCGCCAACGCCTCCCACGGTCAGCGGGGCGTGCCGGTCAATGGCCGCATCACCTCGGGCCTTTTGAGGACGAAGCCCTGATCAGTGCGGCGTGAGGCGTTCATGCGAGGACCCGTATGTGACCTCAACCGGGGTAGAACCGCTTCGCCAGGCATGTGATTCGGCGGCTCAGCGGCAGAGTCGTCGCATCGTGTAGGGGACAGGCTCCCGAGCCAGGCGAGCGCGTCCGGTGCCAGGCCGCTGTCGCCGGCGGTGCGGACCAAAGCCTGACCTCCGACACGCCATCGCAGGTCAGGCCCCTCCGTCTGATCACCGATACGCCCTGCGCCCGCCCGAGAGCGGCGATCCGGTCAACTGCCGACGCAGTGGGGAAGGCGATTGCCGGGCCGACTCGCGGCGACACTGGGCGACGTGACGGAATCTGGGCGCGTCGCCGAGCCGACGCAGACACCTGACTGAGGAAGTCAGCGGCCGCCTTCAGGAAGGGGCCGCTTCGGTGCGACTGCGGAAACGCCGCCGCCGAGCAATGAGATCGGCGAGTGCACGATGGTCACGGCTGACCGTCGGGGCCGGTGTACGGGAGTCCGCTGCCGTAGCTTGCCTGAGGCAGAGAGCCGATCGTTCCCCCGCGGCCTCCCGCATGTCCGACGCCTGTTGTTGTCAGCGTGCCCAGGCGAAGAAGCGCTCGTACAGCTCGTCGAGCGAGTAGTTCGGAGTGTCGTCCAGGTAGTCGTGCTGCTGGATGCTGAGGTACAGCGCTGTGACCGTCGGATAGTCCGCGTACTCGTTGCGCAGTCGCTCCCGCGCCGGATCGCACGGCCAGTCCCTACCGCAACTGCGGCACTCCCAACCCGGACGCGCTGGCGGGTGCTCGGCAGGAAGGTGCTCGTACACGGTTCTCCCTTCCGGCACTCACCTGTCGATCTGGTGGACTCATCGCGCTTACGGCGTGACGGTGACAACGCTGTGGTGGGACACTATACGACTATCATCACATCTACAACGATTATCGTGCTCTACGATCAGCAATCTACGATCGTATAGTCTGGCCGTACATACGGTTAATGCATGCCGGAGAAGCTACGACTGTGGGGTACGGCGGAGATCCAGGAGCGCCTCGGCGTGACCCGAGCGCGCGCCTCGCAGATCGTGTCCCGGCGCGGTTTCCCCGAGCCGTATGTCGTGCTGAAAGCCGGCCAGATCTGGCTCGCGGACGACGTTGAGGCGTGGATCCGCGCCCACCGCCCCGAGCTCGCCGAGGACCCCGAAAGCTGACCGGTGTCCAGCGAGCATCTTTCGGGTTTACCGGGCCCGGCCTGAGCACCGTCACGCTCGCCCAGCGGTCGACGACTATCGCAACGAGCGATTTGCGCCCGGTGCCCCGATGATCAATCCGATGTCAATCTCCGCGGGAACGCGGTTCTGTTTGCCAGCTGGGCCGACGCGGCGAGGAGCAGCTACTACGGCTACCAGCAGTCCGTCGGCGGGACGCGGTATCGGAAGATCGCGTATCCGTACTCCGCGACCTGCAGGCTGACGCCACACCGGATGAGCTGGCCAGCGCTGAGGGCGATGTAAGCCTGGAGCGTCGCCGCCGACTGCAGCGCTCGGTGGCGGTTGCCTTCATCGCTACTAGCTGTTCGTGGAACCTGATATCGCGGCTCTTGGCGTTCGACGCGTCGAGCAGGTTCTTCAACGAGACGGCTCGGCCGCGATCGACCACCAGCTTTCGCAGCAGCCAGTCCATGAGCAGCCAAGCTCGTGTTCTGGCGGCGGATCAGCGATCGCGCTTACGGAACATTCCGAGGGCTAGGGGCACGCCAACGATACCCGCCAGTAGGGCGATACAGACGCCGATCCAGAGCGCTGGGGTCATGAGCAACGAATGCCCGCTCGCGGAGGACGACAAACGGCGGTGGCGGGGGAGCCACCCGATCGCTGACGCTCCCAACACGGTGGCACCACAGGCCAGTGCGATGCCGCCAGTGGCCGAGTCGCCAGTGCTGTCGGACGCACCTGCAGGGACGCGGTGGTCTACGGCGGCTTCGGAGTATTCACCTATGTGGTGTGGCTGCACAGGGCCGCCCGCCGCCGCACTGCGCCGCGCCGCGCCGCGCCAGCGAGCTCGCCTGCACCCCACCGCCATACAGCCTGATGCAGTGGTGTTGCGAGCGCACGTCACCCGGCGTGCCGCGCGCTAACGCTGGCCGACAATCTGCCATGGAACGACCTCGAGGCCGACCTGGACAGCGCGACCGCCCAATTCGCCGGCAAGCCCGGCATCCACGCGCCAGGTGCCGTGGATCCGCCGCAGTGGATCTGGCGCACGCGCGCCTGCGGTCACCTCGACTCGCCCACCTCCTTGATCGTCCGGATCGGTGCGCTCAAGGCGGTCGGCGACCTCACCGAGATCTCACCCGCGCCGCTGACCGCAGCGCGCCTCCTTCCGTGGCGAACCCACGAATCCTGAAAGGACACCATTGTGAGCCGCATTGAAACCCAGGATCTGCCATGACCGGTCGGACACTCGCCGCGGCGGGCGCGGCGCTTCTGAGCGTGGTGCTCCTCGGCGTCGGTGGGCTGGTCATGCTCACCGGTGCCGCCTCCGCCTGCCCGACCATCACCTCCACCACTGCCACCGGCCAGTACGACGCGGAACAGCAGACGAACGCGCGCATCATCGTCACGGTCGGCGAGCAACGGCTGATCCCCGTCCGCGGCTGGGTGATTGCGGTCGCGACAGCCCTGCAGGAGTCACGGCTGCGCAATTTGGGTCACCTGGGCGACCGCAACGACCACGACTCGCTCGGCATGTTCCAGCAGCGCCCCAGTCAAGGATGGGGAACACCGGCGCAGCTACTCGACCCCCGATACGCGGCCGGCGCGTTCTACCGCCGGCTCGCCGCGGTCGCCGGCTGGCAGGGGATGCCGCTGACCGTGGCGGCGCAAGCCGTGCAGCGATCGGCCTACCCCGGCGCCTACGCAAAATGGGAACTCGACGCGACAGCATTGGTCACACTCGCGCTCCGGAACAGCACCGATACCGCGGTGATGCCGTGCAATGCCACAGCCGGATGGCTGAAGCCGGTACCGGGCGGCGTCGTGTCCGGGTTCCGCAGCGCAGACAGGCCGGGCCACGACGGCGTGGATCTCATCGCCGCGAAGGGCACGATAGTCCGCGCCGCCGCTGCCGGCCTGGTGATCACCGTGGTGTGCAACGCGCACCGCCGCGACGGGACAGCGCTGTCGTGTGACGTGGACGGGAACCCGACCAGCGTGCTGGGCTGCGGCTGGTATGTGGAACTCCTGCACCCTGACGCCACCGTCACGCGCTATTGCCACATGATGCGCCGGCCGCCGGTCGTCGTGGGGCAGCAGGTCGCGGTGGGACAGCCGATCGGGCTCGCGGGCAGCAGCGGGCATTCGTCCGGCCCACATCTGCATCTGGAGGCGCACATCCGGCGGCCGGCCACGGCGTCCAACGCCGTTGACCCCGTCAGGTTCTTCGCCGATCGCGGCATCGACCTCACAAGCGGCTGACGAGTTACTACCAACCGCGGCGGAACCTGCGCTCGCGGCTACCGGCCGACGGCTCCTGACACATCGGCTGTCGTGTAGATAGCCGCATCCGTTGCATTGACTCACATGACCCGAAGAGAGGCAACGTGAGCTTCCCCCGCTTTGATGGAGCGTGGTTACCTGCCGCCGGCCGGGCAGGGGTGACGATATCCGCGCCTCGCGAGCGGTCATGGAGCGCCGGGGCATTCGGCACAGCGGGATCATCCGGCGCGCGGGCCTGTCGAGGGTTGCGACGGGCTCCACCCGAACGCCCCGTTCGCTCTGTGCCGGGCAACCTGAATGGCCCTTGGTTTCGTTTACCTGGTATGAGGCGAGTGTTGTGAACCGGGTCGACGAGGACGAGTACCGGCAGTTCGTGACCGCCCGGCTCGAGCCGCTGCGGGTGACCGCCTACCTGCTCTGCCGGGACTGGCACACGGCCGATGACCTGGTCTCCATCACCGTCGGAAAGCTCTACCGGCACTGGCCGCGGGTGCGGGCGGTGGGGCACGTGGACGCGTACGTGCGGGGGATGCTGACCAACGCCTGGCTGGACGAGCAACGCCGGCCGTGGCGGCGCGAACGGGTCACCGACGACGTGCCCGACCAGGCCGACCTCAACCCGCCGCAGTCGGCCCTGGCCGACCGGGAGGTGCTGCTGGATCTGCTGACCCGGCTGCCCGCCCGGCGGCGGGCGGTGGTCGTGCTGCGCTTCTACTGCGATCTGTCGGTCGAGGAGACCGCGCGGGCGCTGGGGATCAGCACCGGAACGGTGAAGAGCCAGGCGGCCCGCGGCCTGGAGAGCCTTCGCGCGGAGGCGCTGGGCAACGTCTCGAGAAACGGAGAGGGCGCGTGAGCTACCGGACGGTGTTCCAGGACGCGGTGGGCAAGATCCCGCCGACGTCGATCGACGTGGACCAGATCATCGGACGGCAGCGACGCCTGGTCCGGCTGCGCCGGGTCGGGGTGGTCGTCGCGGCGGCCGTCGCGGTGGGCGCGATCACCGTCGGAGCGGTCGCCGCGACCGGCCGGCCCGACGCTCAGCTGCCGGTGGCGCCGACCCCGTCCGTCCCGGCCGTGCCCACGCCACCACCGCCGCAGCAGCGGGGGAAGGCGTTCACCCGGCTCGACACGGCGATCTTCGAGGCGATCGACCGGGTGGCGCCGGGCCTGCGGTGGATCAGCTGGAACTCCGGGATCACCACCCGCGGCTATGAGCCGGACAGCTGGATGGGGCAGGGCGGGGTGCGCTCGGACGCGGGGACCGGCGAGCTCGTCGTGCAGTTCTCGCCGCCGGACTGGGGTGAGGTCGGTCCCTGCACCGCCGACCTGGTCAAGAACGGCTGCGTCATGACGACCGGACCGGGCGGTGAGAAGATCATGACGCTCAGTGCGCGCAACCCGGCCAATGGCAAGCAGCGGCCGCCCACCCTGACGCACAGCATGTTCATGCAACGTCCGGACGGCCGCGTGCTCATCATCGACATCCACGGCGCTGATGAGAAGCCGCCGCTCACCATCGCGCAGCTGACCGCTCTGGCGCTGGACCCGGCCGTGGCCACGGTGGCCGAGGACCCATTCCGGTACGACAACGACGCGAGCCGCATTCGGATCAACAGCAAGGTGTTCGCAGCGCTGGACCGGGAGGCACCGGGCATCCAGGCCTACGGCGGTGGCGGCGTGGGCAACGGCTTCTTCGACGACCCCGGCAAGAACACCCAGGACGACTACTGGACCCAGGGCCGGATCACCCTGGCCAAGGTGACCAGCCGGCTGACGGTGGAGATGCACCGCCGCGACCCGGGCACGGCCGGCGACCTGACCGGCACCGGACCGCACGGCGAACGCTACCGCACCGCTGTGACCGGCAGCGGGGCCTCGGCGATCCGGATGGTGCACGTCCTACGCATGGACGGCACCTGGCTGGCCGTCGGCCTCTCCGCCGACAAGAACGGCGCCTTCGCGCTGACCGCGGCGCAGCAGGAGGCCCTGGCCTTCGACCCGGCGATCGCTCTCAGCCCGAAATAGACCGGATGCGGCCGTGCGACTTGACCATGCCAGCGGCGCTCCTGGAGGAGAGGAACAGCAGAACACCCGACCAGGAGCGCCGTCAGCATGCTTGAACCACTCGCGCGTTGGCGCCAGGAAGTATTTGCTCAGCGCGGATCCCGAGGCGCACGCGAGCTCTCTTGTTGCGATCACTAGTAGTAGCTCGTATCGAGACTGAAGCGAAAAGTCGGCTTCCCATGGAAACGAGTGGCGCTCGACCGAGGTTTACCAGAAGGCGCCGTGCCCGTTGTCGGCATTGACCTGGCTCGGCGGCGGCTGGTCGAATGCCCGAATGCTGCCCACGGTCGCGTTTGCCGAGAAGATCGCGGCCGGCGACACCGGCGGGTGGGGTAGCGCCGTCCGGCACGCCGCCGGATGGCTTAGCCCGCAGCATCCGGTCATCGATTTGGGTCGGCGGATACCGCTTCCTCAGCTCATGCTGCAGGCGAGCGCGTTACTGGTCTACGGCCTGGCCCGCAGCAGGGGAACGGAGCCGAGCACGATCAGCGCCCGGGAGGTCGTCGACTGGGTGACAGAGCGGCGGCTGCCTCCTCCGCCCGACCCACCCCGGTCGATCGACGAGGCGGTCGAGATGTTGACGCTGTGGCGTCACGAACTGGACGACGCCGCTGACCGGCAGGTGCGTGACCTCGGTGCGCTGCTGCGCATCGCGGGTCACCTCGTGCCCGCACCAGGACATCGCAGCCTCGAACGGTTCTCGTCCGATCCTGTCGTGGCGACCTGGCTTGCCCTGGTCGACACCGAAGCGCCGGGCGTGCAACCGGCTTCCATGATGGATCAGTTCCCCGCCACGCTGCTGTCGCTCGGCCTCCATGCGCTGTGCGAGATGGCCTGAGCGATCCGGCCCCAGTGATGCGGATGAGTTGCGCGTACGGCCGCAGCAACGACGCGCTGAAAGCAGGTGAGACAGACCAATACGCGTACCGCCCTCGCCGGAGACTTGAGTCACGGCGAGGGCAAAACGCGCATGTGCCGGGGTGGGCTAGGCGCTGGTTTGGTCGTCGATCGACGCGCCGCCGGCGTTCTTCTGGATCGACTCGATGGTGTTCAGCGCCGACGCTTTTGCCTTGTATGACTCGCTGGTGGCGACGATCTGGCCGTTGCTGGCCACCAGGTTGAATCGGAACTCGCCGTTGCTGGTCTTTTTGACCACGAATTTCATGACGATCACCTCCGCGCGGCTGGTACCCCCAGCGGATCAACGCTCAAACCGTGGTGCCTCGAACGAGCAACCCGATGGACGGGTCACAGCCCGTTGTGCTGGTGCGTCGGGTGGCCGACTCGGGGAGTGCGGATGGTGATCCAGTCATGCCGTATTGCTCCGCCGACCGGCCCCGCCTACGACACAGCTCGTACCCGTCCGCTGACGGCCAGGACCACTGATCAAAAACGACAACCCTGAAGTTTGCGCAGGTCAACACGCCGACAGAACACTTGTTCTATGTTGGCGGGCATGGCCGAGCAGGTGGAGCACTGGTTCAACCGGCGGTACCAGCGTGCCCGGCGCGACGTGTACCTGATCCGGACCGAGACCGGCTGGCAGGTGAAAGGCCGCCAGGGCGGCGGCGACGGCCCCGAAGCCGTGCACTACTTCGACGACGAGGCAGACGCCCGTGTCATGCTCCGCCGGATGCTCGCTGCTGTCCCGCCGGAGTTGTCGGACTGGGCGCAGATGACGAGCCAGAGGAAGCGCAGGCCGTAGCCGCCCCGTTGACGGCGGATCTTCGTACGCGGTTGTCGTCCGTCCGCCCTGCTCGGGGACCGCCGACTGCCGTCGGTCAGCTCGCGGTCGGATCAGCACGACGCGCGGCCGCAGGATTGGAGACCGGGTCAACCTGGACGAGGGTCTGGCGGTCGACGCGCGCCTTCTCGAGAATCGTTTCGACCTGGTCGAGGGAGAGCCAGTCGAGGTGATCGTCGCCGTGCACGATGCGGTACCAGCTGCTGGCGCCGCGACGCACGATCTCCACCCGCCATTGCCCGTCCGGTGTCTGCATCGCTGCCTCGACCACCTCCGGCTCCGGCAGTGGAGCGGAGACGCGGACGGCGTCGGCCGGCGTTTTGTCGGGACGCAGCCCCCGCCAGGATGGGTGCCGCAGGCGGCCGTCCGGTGTCCAATTGCGGTAGGCGACCTCACCGACCAGGCTCGGCTCCACCCAGCGGACCCCGCGAGCGTGCGGCCGCGGCACCCCGGCCAACGGTGGCGTCGTGCGGGCCAGCGGACGCAACCGCTGCTGCAGGTCGTGCAGCATGGCCGCGGTGAAGCCGGTTCCGACGCCGCCGGCGAACAGCAGAGCGCCGTCGCCGCCGTGGACTGCGAGTACGAGGGAGCCGATCGTGCCGGTGCGGCGGCCCTCGCCGGGTTTGTATCCGACGATGACCACTTCCTGCGTCGGGTTGAACGGCGTTTTGATCCAATCTCGGGAGCGGCGGCCCGGCTGGTACGACGAGGCGAGCCGTTTGCCCATCACGCCTTCCAGCCCGTAGGCCTGCGCGGCCGCGACCACGGTGTCCGGCGGCACACCGGTGAAGTGCGGCGGCACCCGCACCGCAGCACCGGCCAGGCCGAGCCCGGCGAGCAGTTGGCGGCGCTGCTCGTAGCTGGCGCTCAGCAGCGGGCGGCTGTCCATGTCGAGGACGTCGAACACGTGGTAGATGACTGGGACGGACGCGACTAGCTCCGGCGCGGGCTCGGTGATGTGCATCCGTTGCTGCAGGCGGGAGAACGAGGGCCGGTTGTGCTCGTCCAAGGCCACCAGTTCGCCGTCGAGGATCAACCGGCGGCCCTCGGTCAGCTGCTCGAGTTCGGCGAGCTCCGGGTAGCCGGTGGTGATGTCGCGGTCGTTGCGGCTGACCACCTGCAGTCCGGATCCGTTGGTGTAGACCACCGCGCGGACGCCGTCCCACTTGAACTCGTACGCCCAGCCCGGCCCTTCCGGCAGCGGACCGAGAGTGGCGAGCATCGGCGAGATCAGCACGATCGGCGCAGCGGTCGGCGAGCTCATTCGCAGCCGTCCTCATCGCCGGGCAGCCCGTCATCGAGCGGTTGAAGATCGCGGCCGGCCAGCCCGTGCGCGGCGAGGTGGCCGGACACGTTATCGAGGCTGCGCAGGTATGCGACGGTATTTCCCACTTGAACTACGTACCAGCGGCGAAGGCCGTCACCGCGATCGAGCCAGGCCGCCTCGACCCGCGCCGCCAGCCTTCCTGCCACCGCCGTCATGATCTCCAGTGACCACCCACCGGGAACCGTCGTCAACCGGAGCAGTCAAGACCGGCAGAACTACTCCGGTGTCGTTCAGACACTCGAGGACAATCACCGCGGCCTCGGGCGACCGTGGTCCGAGCGGACAGTAGCCAGGGTCGTCGACGACCACTACCTGCACTTCCACCCCTGGGCGCCACCGCCTACCGTCAACGGACGGCGCCTAAGGCAGACGGGCAGAGCGACAGATGTGCTGGGAAGAGCACGAGGTTGAGGATCCCTCACCGGGAGGACTACCTGTTGAACTGCGGACGCGCGAACGGCTTCGGCTCAGGCTGAGTCCATGGCTGTGTTCTGGACCCTACTCGGCGTTGTTCTCGGTATCGCTGGCAAGTATGTCGTTGATCTGAAGTTGGCGAAGGCGAACAAACTTCGCGAAGAGAAACTGAAATGGTCGGTCGAGTTCCTGGCCGCCGCAAGCCAGCTGGCGCAAGCGGTGTCGTCGGAACACAACTGGCAACTTGAGTTGCGAGACATGTCCAGCTCCGAGGTCGACCATCCCTCGACTGAGAGCCAATCGTACCGCCTCAAGCGGTCAAGGGAGGTGCAAGCGAAGGTCCAATCCGCCTGGTCCGATGCGTATCGAGCGAGGAGCGCTGTGCGGCTCTTGATGCCGGACGCAACGGAAGGAGCAACAACCTATTTAGAGCTTTGCGGCAAAGCAATCGATCCTTCCGAGGAAAACGCTAGTGGTGCTGAGTCACGACAAGAAATCGAGGACACCCTGCGCAAGCAGATATCAGTTTAGAAATGCGGCTGGGATCGTAATGTCGGCACATACATATCAGGTGTGATGTCCAGGCCTTCGGTTGTGGAGTGGCGCTGTCTAGGAACCAGTCTCCACAACCGGGAGGCCTTCCTGTTCCACGGCAATGCTGCTTTGACCCCGCGCGCACCAGGTT
>NZ_JBFAZH010000155.1:0-10159 GCF_040681735.1 Actinoplanes sp. NPDC051633
GTCGTTCCGCCTGATCGTTTTTTGCGGCTCCCAAGGACCGTCCGGCCACGCGCCGGGCGGTCCTTTGGCCTTAGGGTCGAGCGCATGGCGACGCGGAGTGCGGAAGAGATCGAGGTGGCCGGGCACGCCGTGCGGCTGACCAGCCCCGACAAGGTGATGTTCCCCCGGCCCGGCTACACCAAGCGGGACGTGTTCGAGTACTACCTGGCCGTCGGCGACGGCATCATGCGGGCGCTGGGCAACCGGCCGACGACGCTGCAACGCTTCCCGGACGGCATCGAGGGCGAGATGTTCTTCCAGAAGCGGATCTCCACCCGCGGCGTCCCGCCCTGGATCGAGACCGCCAGGATCACCTTCCCGAGCGGGCGTACGGCCGACGAGCTCTGCCCGGCCGACCTCGCCCACGTGGCCTGGGCGGCGCAGATGGGCACGGTCGTCTTCCACCCGTGGCCGGTGCGCAACACCGAGGTGGAGAGCCCCGATGAGCTCCGGATCGACCTCGACCCCCAGCCGGGCACCGATTTCGACGACGTGACCAGCACCGCCGCCGTGATTCGCGAGATCTACGCCGACCTCGGCTTCCAGGGCTGGCCCAAGACGTCGGGCGGTCGCGGGGTGCACGTCTACCTCCGGATCAAGCCGGAGTTCACCTTCGTGCAGGTGCGGCGGGCCGCGATCGCCGTCGCCCGGGAGGCGGAGCGGCGCCGGCCCGACCTGATCACCTCGGCGTGGTGGAAGGAGGAGCGCGGTCAGCGGGTGTTCATCGACTTCAACCAGATGGCGCGGGACCGGACCATCGCCTGCGCCTACTCGCTGCGGGCCAACGCCCGGGCCACCGTGTCCATGCCGGTGACCTGGGACGAGCTGCCCGACGTGGAGCCGGACGACTTCGACCTGCGTACGGTGCCGAAGCGGTTCGCCGAGAAGGGTGACGCGCACGCCGGGATCGACGACGTCGCGTACGACATCACGCCGCTGCTCGAGTGGTCGGAACGCGACGAGCAGCGCGGCGAGGGCGACATGCCGTACCCGCCGGACCACCCGAAGATGCCGGGCGAGCCCCCGCGGGTGCAGCCGAGCCGCAAGAACGCCGCCAACTGGGACGGCGACCAGCCCCGCTGACCGTGGCCTTTTCGCGTGTCACAGCGGGCGCTTCATGCCGACGTGGGAGGACGTGAAGCCCAGGGACTCGTAGAAGCGGTGAGCGTCGGAGCGGTTCTTGTCGCTGGTCAGCTGGGCCAGGCCGCACCCGCGCTCCCGGCCCCGGTCCAGCGCCCACTGCATCATCCGGCGGCCGACGCCCCGGCCACGCAGGTCGCCGCGCACCCGGACCGCCTCGATCGTCATCCGCGAGGAGCCGCCGCGGCTCAGCGACGGCGTGAAGGTCAGCTGGAACGTGCCCACCACCGCGCCGTCGTCGTCCACGGCCACCACCAGCTCGTTGCCCGGATCGGCGTCGATCGCCTCGAACGCCGCCCAGTGCGCCGCGTCCGCCGTCTCGGACACCGCACCGTCGCGGGCCCGGCTCACGTCGTCGTCGGCGTAGAGGGCGAGGATCTCCGGCACGTCGGAGCGCACGGCAAGGCGGAAGGTCAACACCCGGTCATCCTGACACGCCCTCTCGGCTGACCCGGCCGGTGGCATCGGCCAGGCACGATGTCCAGATGCATGTACTGCTGGTGCCGTTTCACCGCGTCTATCGCGGGATGGTCTGGTTGGCCAACTCGCCGCGCATGCTGATCTTGTCCTACGGGGTCATGATCATCATCTGCGGCCTGCTCTACCGCGTCTTCGAGCGCGACGTCTCCGTCGGCGATGCGATCTGGTGGGCCGTGGTGACCGCGTCCACCGTCGGCTACGGCGACATCTCCCCCGTGTCGTGGCAGGCGCGCCTGATGGCCGGGCTGCTCATCTCGGTCATGGTGCTGCTCGTGGTGCCGCTGATCACGGCGCACTTCGCCAGCAAGCTGATCGTCGACCAGGACGCGTTCCGGCACGACGAGCAGGAGGAGCTGAAGCAGAACCTGCGCCGGGTCCGTCAGCTCGCCGAGGCCATCGCCGAGCGGGAGGGGATCAGCGTGCCGGACAGCGCAGGCCCACCGTCGGCACCGTCAAATCGATGAGATAGCCGTCCACCGCCCGGACGATGCACGGGGTGCTCGGGTACGCGGTGTGCCCCTCACCCTCCCAGGTGAGCACCTGCCCGGTGCCGAGCATGCCGGCCAGGTCGGCGGTGTTCTCGTACGGCGTCGCCGGGTCGCCGGTGGTGCCGACCACCACGATCGGCGGCGCTCCGGTGGCCGCCCCCGTCGGGTACGGGTCGTGCTTGCCCGGCCAGAGCGCGCACGGCAGCATGCCCATCGCCAGCGAGGAGCCGAAGAGCGGGTACTTCGCCCGCCACTGCGACTGCAGCGTGCGGATCTGCTGGACGGTCGGTGTCTCGTCCGCGTCGGCGCAGTTCACCACCATGTTCGCGTCGAAGAGGTTGGTGTAGCGCCCACCCGGCTCGCGTCGCGCGTACGCGTCGGCCAGCTCGAAGATGCCCTTGGCGTCGCCGCGCCGGAGGCTGTCGATCGACTTGGCCAAGCTCGGCCACTGCGTCTGCGAGTAGAGGGCCTGCGCCACGCCGGTGAAGATCCAGCCGGGCTCGGCGTCCCGGCCATCAGGGCCGGCCACCGGGTCGACCCGGGACTTGGCCAGCGCGTCGGTCACCGCGCCGCGGGCGTCCGGCTGGATCGGACACTGCGCGGGCGTCCGCGCGCACCACTGCGAGAAGTTGGTGAACGCCCGCTCGAAGCCCTTGGCCTGCGCCTCGTTCCGCGCTATGTAGGGCTCCGTCGGGTCCACCGCGCCGTCCAGCACCAGCGCGCGGATGTTCTTCGGGAACAGCTGCGCATAGGTGGCACCCAGCAGCGTCCCGTACGAGTAACCCAGGTAGGTCAACTTCTGGTCGCCGACGGCGGAACGCACCGCGTCCATGTCCCGCGCCGCCTGCTCGGTGGAGAACAGCGGGAGCTGCGCGCCGTACTTGTCGCCGCAGCCCTCGACGATCTTCTTGTTCAGCGCCGCGACCTCGTCGAAGTCCGCCTGGCTCACCGGGTCGGGATCCGCGGCGAAGAGCGCGTCCTGGTCGGTCCGGCTGATGCACCTGATCGGCGACGACCGGTCCACTCCGCGCGGGTCGAAGCCGACGATGTCGAACCGGTCGGTGATCTCGGTCGGCAGCCCGCCGAGCTTCTGCCCGTAGGAGAGCCCGACCGCGATCTCGATGCCCGAGGCGCCCGGCCCGCCCGGGTTCAACACCAGGGATCCGATCCGGTTCTCCTGATTGGTCGACCGGATCCGGATCATCTGGACGTCGTAGGTCTCGCCGCTCTTCGGGGTGGCCCAGTCGCGGGGCACGGCCACGGACGCGCACTCGTACCTCATCCCCGACGCGCCGCGCCCGACGATCTGCTGCGGCACCTCGGGGCAGGACCGCCAGGACGCCTGAGTGCCCGGGACGGCCGGGGAGGCGGCCGGGCCGGGCGCGGCGGTGCCGGACTCGTCCGGCGCGATCACCGGCAGGGTGCAACCGGCGGTCGCCACGACCACGGCGGCGAGCGAGGCGACGACCAGGCGGGCACGAAGCGGCACGGTGGACCCTTCCAACAGCGGACCAAGTCGGTGAGAAGGCTAGCCGGTCCGACTGAAAGAGAAGGTAAGGCGTCCGCTCAGCGGCTCGTCAGCACCTCGGCCAGGTTGAACTGCACCGGGCGTTCGAGCTGGTCGTAGGTGCAGGTGTGCGGATCGCGGTCGGGGCGCCAGCGCTCGAACTGCGCGGTGTGCCGGAACCGGATGCCCTCCATGTAGTCGTAGCGGACCTCGACCACGCGCTCGGGGCGCAGCGGCACGAAGGACAGGTCCTTGCCGTTGTTCCACCGGCTCACTTCGTTCTTGCGCGGGGTACGTTCGCCCGACTCGTGCGCGGCCCAGTTCCAGGGGTGCCCCTCGAACGTGGTGACCAGCGACTGCATCTCCTGGAACAGCTCCTCGCGCACGGTGATCGGGAAGGAGCCGATGACGCCGACCGAGACCAGCATGTCGCGTTCGTCGTAGAGGCCGAGCAGTAGCGAGCCGATCCGGTTGTCGGCGCTCTTGTGCACGCGGTAGCCGGCCACCACGCAGTCGGCGGTGCGCTTGTGCTTGACCTTGAACATGACGCGCCGGTCCGGCTCGTACACGATGTCCTTGGGTTTGGCGATCAGGCCGTCGAGGCCGGCGCCCTCGAACTGGCCGAACCACCGCCGGGCCGTCTCGAGATCCTCGGTCGCCGGGGTGGTGTAGATCGGCGGCTTGGCACCCGACAGGCACTCGACGAGCCGCCTGCGGCGCTCCTCGAACGGCAGCTCGGTCAGGTCCTCGTCGCCCAGCGCGAGCAGGTCGAACGCCACGAAACCGGCCGGCGTCTGCTCGCTGAGCAGATTCACCCGGCTGGCCGCGGGGTGGATGCGCTGCTGCAGCGCCTCGAAGTCGAGCGTGTTGCGGGCGGTGTCGGCGACGATCACCTCGCCGTCGATCACCGCGCGGTCCGGGAAGTTGGCCAGCACCGCCTCGACGACCTCGGGGAAGTAGCGGGTCATCGGCTTCTCGTTGCGGCTGCCGATCTCCACCTCGGCGCCGTCCCGGAAGATGATCGAGCGGAACCCGTCCCACTTCGGCTCGTAGATCTGCCCGGGCGGGATGTCCGCGACCGGCTTGGCCAGCATGGGCTTCACGGGCGGGTTGATCGGCAGGTCCATCGCCACACCCTATGCCGTCCAGAGCCGCAGGTGGCGCCGCCTGCGCAGGCGCAGGCCGGAGAGGACCGCCACCGCGATCAGGAGCACGGTCGCCGCCACGGCCGCGTGCGTCAGGCCCTTGGTCAGATGCGCGACGCCGGCGTCCGACTCGATCGCGTACACCCCGATCTCGCGGGCGAACCAGAACGGCAGCACCTGCCCGAACCGGGCCTCCGGTGCCAGCACCGTCTGCATCGCGAGCACGGTCAGCAGCACCAGCATGCCTTCCAACTCCCGGGGCAGCAGCGCGCTGATCGCCAGCCCGAACGGCGCCGAGATCAGCACGGTCAGGGCGAGGATCACCGCCAGCGCGCCGGACCGGACCTGCGGCAGGTCGACCGTGACGAGCACCCAGTACGGCACCGAGACCACCGCGCCGACCGTCCACAGCGCGAGCAGCCGGCCGACCCAGAGGTGGCGGGTCGCGTACCCGGACAGGCGCAGCCGCGGCTCGAGCGACCGGGCGCCGTTGCCCGCGAACAGCGCCGCCGTGCTCAGCGCCCAGCCGACGCCCATCACCATGAAGCGGAGCCCCTGCCACCACTCGGTGCCCCGCCGGGCCATGTAGAAGGCCAGCGGGATGACCAGCAGCAGCACCAGCACCGAGCGGCGGCGGACGATCTCGCGCAGGGCCATGTCGGCCACGGTCAGCGTCCTCATCGGCCCAGCTCCAGCACGGCGTCGACCCGGTCCAGCTCGCTCAGCAGGTGGGTCACCACGACTACCGCCTTCCGCTCGGTCCGCCAGCGCCACACCTGCTGCCAGAAGTCCAGATAGCTGCCCTTGTCGAAGCCCTGGTAGGGCTCGTCGAGCAGCAGCACCTCGGGGTCGCCCAGCCCGGACATGATCAGGTTGAGCTTCTGCCGGGTGCCGCCGCTCAGGCGCCCGGCGACCGGCGCATCGGCCACCTCCGGCCAGTCGAGGGTCGCGGCGACCGACCGGCCCGCATGCCTGGCCGTCGTCCGCCTCGCCCCTCGACCGGCGCCGATCAGGATGAAGTGCTCGTCGGGCGTGAGCCGCTCGGCCGTGCCGCCCTCCTGTGGGCAATAGCCGAGGCGGCCGTGCACCCGCACCTCGCCGGCGTCCGGGCTCACCAGGCCGGCGCAGATGCGCAGCAGGGTGCTCTTGCCGCAGCCGTTGGCGCCGACGATCGCGAGGACCTCGCCGGCCCGCACGGTCAGGTCGATGCCGTCCAGGACCGTCCGCCGGCCGTAGCGCTTGGTGATGCCACGAACCTCCAGACGGACGTTGCCCGGTGGGGTCGGGTTCATGACGACGAGGCTTTCCGCCACCCTCGTCGCGTAGGCGTACGGCGTACCGAAGACCCTCTCCGGATCCTGGCCGCTCTCCCGCAGGTGCAGCGCGACCTCCGCGACCACCGCATCGGGCGCCACCCCGCGGCGACGCAGTTCGCTTGTCAACAAGCCGAGCCAGGACTCCACCGTCACGGCGCCGCCACCTCCAGGAATGCGTTCACCACGCCCACGAAACCGGACCACTCCCGCGACGACTCCCGCAGCGTCGCCGCTCCCTCGTCGCTGAGCCGGTAGTACTTGCGTGCCGGGCCGCCCTCGCCGCCGCGCCAGTCGGCCCGGATCAGGCCGACCTTCTCCAGCCGCAGCAGCGTCGGATACAGCGTGCCGCCGGCGATCGGGCCCAGCCCGCCGACCTCGAGTCGCTGGGCGATCTGGTAGCCATACGACTCCCCGCCGGCCAGCGCGCCGAGCACACACAGGTCGAGCACGCCGCGCAGCCACTGCGCCCGCCTGTCCCGATCCATCGCCACAAGGTAGCACCGCTACCTAGTCAAGTCTGTCCCGGAGGCGGGTAGTTGACGGTCATGACCTCACGAGTGGTGGTGCTGACCGGCGCGTCGAGCGGGATCGGGCGAGCGTCCGCGAAGGCCTTCGCGGACCGCGGGGACCGGCTGGTGCTGGCCGCTCGCGGGCTCGCCGACCTGCGGGCGGTGGCCGCCTCGCTGCCCGGCGACCCCCTCGTGGTGCCGGCCGACGTGACCGACCCCGAGTCGCTGGACCTCCTGGTCTCGGCCGCCGTGGAGCGGTTCGGCCGGATCGACGTCTGGTCCGACACGGCGGCGGTGATGGCGTACGGCCGGTTCGAGGAACTTCCGGCGGAGGTCTTCGACCGGGTGGTGACGACCGACCTGCTCGGCTCGGCGAACGTGGCCCGGGTGGCGCTGCGGCAGTTCCGGGCGCAGGGGCACGGCACGCTGATCCTGTGCGGGTCGCTGCTCGGGCACGTCACCGTCCCGTACATGTCTGCCTATGTCACTTCGAAGTGGGGCTTGCGCGGCCTGACCCGGACGCTGGCGCAGGAGACCCGCGACCTGCCCGACGTGCACGTCAGCTCGATCACGCCGGGCAGCGTCGACACACCGATCTACACCAGTGCCGCCAACTACGCCGGGTTCGTCGGCCGGCCGCCTCCCCCGGTCGACCCGCCGTCGGTGATGGCCGAGGCGATCGTCAAGAACGCCGACCACCCGCGTCTCGAACGATCGGTGGGGCCCGGCAACCGGTTCGTCGAGTTCGGCTTCGTCTACCTGCCGTGGGTATACGACCGGCTGGTCGGCCCGCTGGCCCGCCGGATGGCACTGTCCACGCCGACATCCGAGACCGACGGCAACGTCTTCGAGCCCCGGCCGCGGTTCGAGGGTGGCCCGGTGCGCTGGGGCCGCGGCCGGGTCGGGGCCCTGGTCGGCGGGGCCGCCGGGCTCGCGGTCCTCGGCGCGGCGTGGCTAGTGAACCAGCAGCGCGACTAGCCGGTCGAGCTCCGCCGCCGGGTCGGCGGCGAGGCCCATGTGCACCGGGCCGGCCCGCAGGATCGTGCTGCGCGGCGCCACCAGCCAGCGGAAACGCTCGCCCAGCGTCATCGGCTGCGCGGTCGTCTCGCAGGTCTTCTGCCAGCCGGTCAGCGCCGTCCGCACGGCGTCGAGGTCGACCTGCGGGTCCAGCGCGCGCAGCCGGACCTCGTCCAGGTGGGTGCCGGCCCGCAGGAAGTCGAGCCGCTGGCAGTAGAGCAGCACGCCCACGTTGATCAGCTCGCCGCGCTCGATGCGGGGCACGGCCTGGATGGTCGCGTACTCGTAGGGGACTCTCACGGCAGCCACGCCTCCGGACGCGCCGCCCGAGCGGTCAGATGCTCCACGTAGCGCCCGGGCTCGACATCCATCCACTCCTCGGGGACCAGGGCGACCGCCGCGCGGATCAGCTCCTCGGTGAGCTCGTCGGACAAGCCGCTTCTTGTCGTTGCGTACGGACGCAGCACGTGATCGTCCCATTTGTACGGACGGTGCACCTTCTCAGCGGCCCGCGCCCAGTCGTGGTGGAAGTACAGCGACGCCCCGTGGTCGATCATCCACAGCCTGCGGTGCCACATCAGCAGGTTGGGATTGCGCCAGCTGCGGTCCACGTTCTCGGTGAACGCGTCGAACGCCACGATCCGGCCGGCCAGCTCGGCGTCGACCGGGTTGATGTTCGGCTCGTAGCCCAGCGCGCCCGGCAGGAAGTCCATCCCGAGGTTGGCGCCGGCGCTGGCCTTGATCAGCTCCTGCACCTCCTGGTCGGGCTCGGCGCGCGCGACGACCGGGTCGAGGTGCACGACCACCAGCTCGGGTACGGGCAGGCCGAGGCCGCGAGCGAGCTCACCGGAGATGATCTCGGCGACCAGCGCCTTGGGGCCCTGCCCGGCACCGCGGAACTTCACCACGTACGTGCCGGAGTCGTCCGCCTCGACCACGCCGGGCAACGAGCCGCCCTCACGCAACGGCGTCACGTAGCGGGTGGCGATGACCTCGCGCAGCACGGTGATCACACTAGCGTCCGCAGCAGCGCCGCCGTCCACGTGCGGTACCACGCCACCGGCCGGCCACGGTCACGGACGACCAGGCCGAACTGCAGCGGCGACATCAGCACCCACAGCCGGTCGCGGACCTCGTCGACGTCGCCCCTGCCCGCGCGGGCGACGACCGTCTCGGCGAGCAGCGCGGCGCCGACCAGCCGCTGCCGGTCCAGCTCCGCGAGCAGGGCCGCGATCTGCGGATCGGCGTCGGCGGCACCGAACACCACCGCATAGATCGGGTACGACCGCTCGGCCACCTCGGCGAACGCGTCGGCCATCCGCTCGATCATCTCGTCGAACGTGCCGGCCCGATGGATGCGCTGCAGGACGGGCCGATCCCGCAGCGGCTGATCGTCGGTGTCGCCCGCGATGGCGGTGTCCACCGCCTCCTTGAGCAGGTTGACCTTCGATGCGAACTGCGTGAACACCGTCGGCGCCGAGACGCCGGCCTCGCGGGCGACGAGTGCGATCGAGGTGGCCGCGTAGCCGCGCTCGACGAACAGCCGCCGGGCCACCGCGAGCACCCGGTCACGGGTCTCGCGCGCCTGCAACTGTCGGCTTGTGGCGTCGTAGCGCCTTTTCGCTTGCCCTCCGGCGGTCATTGGCTTAGCTTAGAGCATATTCGATAGATACGGAGTTAAGTTAATGTTTCACGTACGCGAGGCGGGTCATGGTCCGGTGGTGCTGCTCATTCACGGCGGGGCCGAGGACGCGGGAATGTTGGACGGGATCGGCCAGGCGCTGGCCGGGCGCGGGTTCCGGGCGATCTGGTACGACCGGCGCGGCACCGGCGGCAGCACCCGAGCCGATTGGCCCGGTGACGGCGCCGATCAGCACGCCGACGATGCTCTGGCGATCCTGCGGTCGCGGGACGCCGTGGGCGGCACCGTGATGGGTTTCAGCTCGGGCGGCGTGGTCGCGCTCGCGCTGGCGGAGCGCCACCCGGCGGCGGCCGCCGAGGTGATCGCCTGGGAGCCGGCGGCGCTGGGCATGCTGCCCGGGGCGGCCGAGATCCAGGCCGGGCTGATGGCGCCGATCGAGGAGTATCTGGCGGCGAACCCGGGCGACTGGGTCGGCGGCTTCCACACGATGCTGGGGGTGCTGTCGGAGGGCCGGGCCGACCTGTCCGACCCGGCGGTCAAGCTGATGGAGCCGAACGCGGAGGCGGCCCTGCGCGACGACGGCCCGCTGATCACGGCGAGGGGCTTCGAGTCCTTGCCGCAGGGCCTGGTGACCGTGGCGACGAGCAGAGACCCGAACCCGCTGCACGCCCAGATAGCCGACCGGCTGGCGCCGTTGACGGGCAACCCGGTGTCGGTGGTGGAGGCAGCCGACGACCACGAGATCTACGTCAAGGCCCCGGCCATCCTGGCCGACTGGCTGGCCTCCCGCAGCAACCCGCAACAGCACTAGCCGACCCGCAACGGTGGGTGGCCTACCACTTGCGCCCGGGACCAGAAGTGGTAGCCCAGCCACGC
>NZ_JBFAZH010000156.1:0-10129 GCF_040681735.1 Actinoplanes sp. NPDC051633
CGCTCGGGCTGCTGGCCTTTGCGGTCTTCGGGTTCGTCCTGGACGACCCGACGGTGCTGCGCTCGGTGGAGGGCTACGTGGCGGCGAACGTGCCCAGCGTCGACGTGCAGGCGCTGATCAACGCCCGGGGCAGCGCCGGGATCATCGCGTTCATCGGGCTGCCGATCACCGGGTGGTTCTGGGTCGACGTGCTGCGCTCATCGATCCGCAAGATCTGGGGCCTGCCCGAATACCCGGGCAAGCTCGTCGTGCGGGTGCTCCTCGACCTGCTGGTGCTGGTCGGGCTCGGGGTGCTGCTGGCGGCTACGTTGCTGGTGGCGTACGGGACCTCTGTCGTCGCGAACCGGCTGGTCGACGCGGCCGATACCGGCGCCGCCCCGTCGCGGTGGCTGCTGGGCGCGGTCGGCGTGTTGGTCGGCATCGGCGTGAACGCGGTGCTGGCCGCCGGCATGCTGACCGGGCTGCCTCGCGTGCGGATGCCGGTGCGTCGTGTGCTGGGACCGGCGCTGGTGGTGGCGGTCAGCCTGGAACTGCTCAAGACCCTCGGCCGGATGTACGTGCAGCGCACCGAGGCCAATCCCACCTACCAGATCGTCGCCGGCGCGGTGGGCCTGCTGGTCTTTCTCAACGCCATCAATCAGACGGTCCTGTTCGCCGCCGCGCTGACGGCGACGAGCACCTCGGGAAGCCCGTCGGACCTGTCGGCGGACGGCGACGACGACGAGACCCCGCCGCCCCGCGGCAAAGTTCACCAGCCCCCGGCTGAGCGGTCCGCGTCCGGCGAGGACGACCCGTGACGGGTTACGGCTTGCGGGCCACCCCGCAGACGACGTCGAGGCGCTGCGGATCAGTCTCGGTGGGCCGCCACAACGGCGCCGAGGTCACGCCGCGCTCGATCAGCTCTAACCCCTCGAAGAAGCGGCTGAACGCCGCGTGACCCCGCAGCACGTACGGCGGGTTGGCCTGCTCGTTCCAGATCTTCTCCGCCTCGCCGTGCTCGATGCTGTGCGACCCGTCGAGCGCGATGAAGTAGCTGCCGGGTGCCAGTGCCGCGACATACTCGCGGACCATGGTGAGTGCCTGGTCGTCGTCGGTGATGTGGCCCAGGATGCCCGACATGATCAGCGCGATCGGCTGATCGAAGTCGAGCGTCTCGCGAGCCTCGGTCAGCACCGTCCGCGAGTCACGGCCGTCGGCGTCGACGTATTGCGTGACTCCCTCGTCGCTGCTGGTCAGCAACGCCCGCGCGTGCACCAGCACGAGGGGGTCGTTGTCGACATAGACGATCTTGGACTCGGGCGCGACGCGCTGCGCCACCTCGTGGGTGTTGTCGGCCGTGGGGAGGCCGGTGCCGACGTCGAGGAACTGGCGGACGCCTCCCTCGCCGGCCACGTGGCTGACCGAGCGCACCAGGAACGCCCGAGACGCGCGGGCGTTGTCCACGATCTGCGGGAAGGCGGCGCGGATCTGGTCGCCGACCTGCCGGTCGACCGCGAAGTTGTCCTTGCCGCCGAGCCAGTAGTTCCAGATGCGCGCGGTCTGCGGCACGTCGGTGTCCAGTTCGTTCGCGGCGCTCGGCACGTCGGCCATCGTCACTCTTCCGTCCCCGATCGACAGTCGTCTGCGGACGCATTCTTCCCGGTCGCGGCTCGTCGGCACAACCCGCGACCGGGCGCCCGAGGTCAGTGGTCGAACGGGTGGCGTCAGCCGGCTGATTCGTACCGTGGCGCCGGTTCTCGGTGTGTCTCGTGGCCGCCGGCTGAGGTCGCACGCTGGGTGAGCTCGACCAGGGTCTCGGCTGCCGGTAGAGGGGCGTAGTCAGGGTTGGCGAGTACTTCGGACGCGATGGCGTCGATAGCCCCGTTGAGGCAGATGGCGGCGGTGCGTGTGTCGAAGTCTCTGAAGTGCCCGCTCCGCTGCCCACGGGCGAAAATCTCCGCCACGGCCTTCCAGCGCTCGGGTTCGGTGCGCATGTTCGTGCCGGTGACGAGCTCCGTGGAGGCGACACCTTCGACCAGGATCCGGATGCCCGCCGGATGGTCGGCCATGTACCGGACGAGCGTGTGGACGTAGGCGGCGATGGCGTCGGGCGGGGAGGTGGCGGCGCGCAGTGCCTCCGACAGTTGCGCGGTGACCTCGTCGAGAGTCTCGGTCAGCACCTGCCGGAGAATCTGCTCCTTGTTCTCGAAGTGGTACAGCACCGCGGCCTTGGAGATGGATGCGCGTTCCGCGATGCGGGCGAGCGTGGCGTTGGCGTAACCGTGCTCGGCGATGAGGTCCACGGCGCACGCGAGGATCTGTGCCCGTCGAGCGTCCTCGACGAAGGTGCGCCGTCGCCCGTCCTTCGCCCTCGGCCTCTCAGCAGATCCAGTGACGTCGGCCACCTGCGGCGGTTCCACGTTGCTCTCCGATCTGTCGCCATCGATCTGACCCCGTGGTAGGTTAACTGACCAAGCGGTCAGCCCGTCGACGGCGCGGCGCGCGAGCCTTTCTCCCCGGAGGGGAGTGGCATGTCACACCACACCGAAATGAAGGCCGCCGGTCGGCCGCACGGCCAGCGCCTCGGACAGCTGCGGCGACTCGGCCGGTCCATGCGACGGCACAAGTGGCGCTCGAGCATCGTCGTCGTCGCTGTGACGATGTTGCTGGTGACCGGGGGACTGTTCGTCGCCGCGGAGATCTGGAAGGCCATCGACGACCGGAAGGCGGAGATGACTACCGACGGGCCGTATCGCGGGACGGTGGAGTCGCTGAACTCCCACCCGCTTCCCGACTGGTACGCCGACGCCAAGCTCGGCATCATGATCCATTGGGGCCCCTATTCGGTGCCCGGCTATGCCCCGAAGGGGACTTTCGCCGAGGTGCTGAGAACCGACTATGACAACGCGATGGTCTCGCATCCATATGCCGAGGACTATGCGAACGCCATGAAGGACCGGAACTCCGCGACCGGCCGATACCACACCGAACACTACGGCACGAAACCGTACGAGGAGTTCGCGAAGCAGTTCGAGGCCGGTCTGGCGCGATGGGACGCCGACGAATGGGCGAAGACGTTCCACGACACCGGAGCGCGGTATGTCGTCATGGTGGCGAAGTATGCCGACGGCTATTCGCTGTGGCCCACCGATGTCGTCAACCCGCACCAGCCCGACTGGCACAGCCGGCGTGACCTGGTCGGTGAGCTCGCCGCCGCGGTGCGCAAACGGGGTATGAAGTTCGGGCTCTACTACTCGGGCGGCGTGGACTGGACGTTTCAGCGGCAGATCGTCAGGAGCCTCGGCGACTATGCGTATCTGCCCTACGGTGACGACTACGCCGACTACGCGACGGCGCAGGTTCACGAGCTGATTCAGCGCTACAAGCCCGACCTGTTGTGGAACGACATCCTCTGGCCCACGGGGCAAAAACGCCTGTCCGCGCTCATGGCCGATTACTACAACACGGTTCCCGGCGGTGTCCTCAACGACCGATGGACCACCACCAGCTTCTGGCACCGGGCCATGGGACTCAAGCCGATGCGCTGGAGTTTCGACCAACTCATGAAGCAGGCGATCAAATACCGGCCGGAGCTGACCACCTCCAACATCACGCAGCCGTCGGTCCCACACAGCGACTTCACCACGCCGGAGTACTCGCAGTATCCGACCATTCAGTCGAAGAAGTGGGAGATGGTGCGGGGCATCGGAAACTCCTTCGGGTACAACCGAGATGAGACCGACGCCGATTACGCGTCTGTAGAGGAGCAACTCCTGCCGGACCTCATCAAGGCGGTGGCGAAGAACGGCAACCTGCTGCTGAACGTCGGGCCGAGCGGCGAGGGCGTTCTCGTGCCGGAGCAGACGAGCCGCCTGCGCGGCATCGGCGACTGGCTCGGCATCAGCGGCGAAGCCATCTATGGCACGCGGTCCTGGCGGCAGGCCGAAACGACCACGACGACCGGCCTGCCGGTGATCTTCACCCGGAAGGACGGCACCCTGTACGTGACGATCATCGGCCGGCCGGCCGGAACGAAGCTCGTCATCAAAGACCTCGGTATCCACGGCACAGCCGCGGCGCTGGCCGACGGCTCCGCCGTCCGGATCGCCTCGGAGGGCAGCGATACGGCCTTGGTCTTCGACAAACCACTCGACGGGCGGTTCGCACCCGTGGTCCGGGTGACCGGAGCCGCGTCATAGCAGAGCGAACCGCGCAGCTGAGGGGCGTAGTGACATGCGGGTAGGCATCGCGACGGTATTCAGGCCGCACTTGCTGGCGGCTCTGGTGGCTTGCGGTGCCCTGGCAGCCTGTTCCGGCACATCCTCCGGTCCGGTGCCGGGCACGCCGGCGGTCACGTCCGCCGCTCCGGTCGCCGCTCCGGCGGCGAGCCCGAGCCCGCCGATCGGGCGCATCGGCGGCGCCACCACGGCACCGGCCTGGCTCGGGACGCGGACGCTGCCGGTGCGGCCCAACGGCTTCGCGGCCGCCCGGCGCACCCCGCCCGAGCTGCGCAACCGGTCCATCGTCACAGTGGACGACCTGCCGCCGCCGGCCGACGGCGGCTTCCACTCCACGATCGAGGCCGTGCCGGCGAGCGTGCTCGCCCGCTCGACCTGGACCAGGGACTGCCCGGTCACGGCCACCGATCTGCGATACGTGACGGTCGGCTTCCGCGGGTTCGACGGCCGGGCGCACACCGGCGAGCTGCTGGTCAACGCGCGAGCGGCCGACGCGATGGTCGAGGTGTTCGGCGAGTTGTTCGCCGAGGGATTCCCGATCGAGCGGATGCGGGTGACCAGCTCTGCCGAGCTCGACGCGCCGCCGACCGGCGACGGCAACACCACGGCGGTGTTCGCGTGCCGGCCGGTGCGTGGTCAGAAGGCCTGGTCGCAGCATGCCTACGGGCTCGCCGTGGACGTCAACCCGTTCCAGAATCCGTACCACAAGGGCGACGTGGTCCTGCCCGAGCTGGCCACCTCCTACCTCGAGCGGGGGGATGTGCGGGCCGGCATGATCCGGCCGCGCGGGCCGGTCGTACGAGCGTTCGCGTCGGTCGGGTGGCGGTGGGGCGGCGACTACCGCTCGCTGAAGGACTTCATGCACTTCTCCGCCAACGGCGGCTGAGCCCGATCAGATCCAGCCCTCTTCCCAGGCGCGATGCGCGGCCGCGTGGCGGGATCTGACGCCGAGCTTGGTCATCGCGGTCGACAGATAGTTGCGGACCGTGCCGGGTGCGAGGTGGACCTCGGTGGCGATGTCGTTGACGGAGCCGCCCATCCGCGCGGCCCTCAGCACGTCCAGCTCCCGCCCGGTGAGCGGGCAGGTGTCCTCGGTGAGCGCCGATGCGGCGATGTCGGGGTCGACGTAGCGCCGGCCGGCGTCGACATCTCGGATGATCTCCGCCAGCCGGTTCGCCGCCGTGGTCTTCGGCACGAACCCGCTCACCCCCGCGGACAGGGCACGGCGGAGCACGCCCGGCCGGGCGTGCCGGGTCACGAGCACGATCCGGGTCGGCAGGGCCGCCCGGATCTCCGCCACGGCGCGCAGGCCGTCCGCCGGCGGCATCTCCAGATCCAGCACCGCGATGTCCGGCCGGTGCTCGAGGGCCAGGCGCACCGCTTCGGTGGTGGTGGACGCCTGAACCACGACGGTGAGGTCGTCCTCCAGCTCGAGCAGGGCAGCGAGGGCGCCCCGGAACATGTCCTCGTCGTCCGCGAGCAGGAGCCGGATCACCGGGTCTCACGCCCGGCCGGCAGCGGCAGCGTCGCCTCGACGACGAAGCGGTCGCCGTCGAGCCGCCAGGTGAGGTCACCGCCGGCCGACCTCAGGCGCTCGGCCAGCGTCGCCAGGCCGGTGCCCGGCGGCGCGTCCGGCCGGTGGACGGCGCCGTCGTTGCTGACGCTCAGGCGGGCGCGTTGCCCGTCCACGTGGTAGTCGACTTCGGCGTGCGCCGCGTGGCTGTGCCGCAGCACGTTCGTGGTGGCTTCCCGCACGACCAGGCCGAGCAGGTGCCGGCCGGCCGGGGAGAGTTCGCCGACCGGCTGCACGCTCATCGTCGCGTCGATGTCGGCCGCGGCCAGCACGCGTGTGGCGTTGGAGATCTCCTCCTCCAGGGTCGTGCGGCGGTACCCCTGCACCAGTCCCCGGGTCTCCTGCAGCGCCGCGATGGACAGCTGCTGCACCTGCTTCATCTCCGCGGCCGCGCGGGCGGCGTCGACCTCCGCGAGGCGGGCCGCGAGCTCGCTCTTGAGCGCGATCACCTGCAGGTGATGGCCCTGGATGTCGTGCAGGTCGGCGGCGAAGCGCAGCCGCTCGTCCTGGACCGCCAGCTCCGCGGACATCAGCCGGGCGTCGTTGAGCCGGCCCGCGATGTCCCAGGCCCAGAGCGGTCCGAGCATGACCCAGGCGGTGAACAGGAACAGCCCGGGCGGGAACGTGGCGGCATAGATCACCTCGTCGCCGCCGTGGGCCGTGCTGGCCAGCGTGCCGGGGACCGCCGCGAGCAGCGTCGCGCCGGCGACGACGAGCAACCGGCGCCGCGCCGGTGCGAACGCCGCGAAGATCGCCGCCATCATCGCCGGCGCCACCGCCCAGAGCCCGTAGTCCTCGAGGCCGAGCGGGATGCCGCCGAGCACGGCGGCGCCGGCGCTGCCCGCGACCAGCCACGCGGTGGGCCGGTTCGCCGTCGCGGCGCCCGGCAGCAGCGCGAGCCGGCGGCTGAGCAGGACCACGATCACGGCCGCCGTGGCCGCGAGCGCGACGGCGCAGCTCCACCGGGCCCACGCCGGCACGTCGGGGTCGACCAGCCAGTCCGCGAAGCACATCACCAGGATGAACGCGGTCGCGCCGGGCACCGTCCACCACGTGTACCGGCGCAGGCCCGCCAGGGGTGTCGCGTGACTCACCGGCTGCTCCACGCGGTCATTGTGGCAGTTCACGAACCCTTCGCCGACCACCGCGCGAGACAGATGACATCTGTCATCGGACCTCGTGACAGATCCACGCCGAGGCATCGGGAATCGGCACTGACGGTCGCCAACCCCGCTCACCAGCATGAAGTCATGACAACCAACCCATGGAGTCACTTCATCCGTCACTACCTGGAGATGGTCGCCGCCATGGTCGCCGGGATGGCGGTCCTCTGGGGAATCGGCGCGGGCATCTCGGCGATCGCCGGGCTCGAGTACTCGCTGCCGCCCGAACTCGCCGCGCTGAAGATGGCCTTCGACATGTCGGCCGGCATGGCGGCGTGGATGCGGTACCGCGGGCACGGCTGGTCCGGCATCGGAGAGATGGTCGCCGCCATGTTCGCGCCCGCGATCGTGCTGGTCCCGCTGAGCTGGTTGAGCGTGATCTCGGCAGAGGCGGTCATGCTCGCGACCCACGTCTTGATGCTCCCGCTGATGCTCGTGGTCATGCTGCGTCGCAGGGGGGAGTACGCATGACCACCACGCACGGCGCCCGGGGCTGGGCCGGCGCGCTCGGGCGGCGGTGGCCCACGGCGCTGGCCATCGCGATGTCCGCGGCGACCTGGGACGGCGGTGGGTCGGACGAGTCGGTGATCGCCCTGGGACACTTCCTTCCGCAGCTGGCGTTGCTCTACCTCATCGTCTGCAAGATCCGGCGCCCGCGCGCCTCCTGGCCGGTGCTGGTGACCGGCCTGACGATCACCGTCGGTCTGCGGGCGCTGGACGTCATCTCGCCGGCATCGCTGGTCGTGGCCGTCGCGCTGGTGGTCCTGGTCTGGGCGGCCGTCGACGGGCAGCTGCGCCGGTCGGGTCTGTTCCAAATCCAGGCGCTCGGCATGCTGGGTTTCGGCGCTCTCGCACTGGCCGGCCTCGCGGTGGAGCCGGAGGTGGGCCGCTACCTCGTGGCCGCGGGCTGGTTGCTGCACGGCGTCTGGGACTACGTGCACCTCTGGCTCGACAAGGTCGTGGTCCGGTCGTACGCCGAGTGGTGCGGCCTCGTCGACATCCTGGTCGCCGCCCAGTTGCTCCTGCTGCGATAGCCGCCGCCCGGCGGGTCCGGTCAGGCGAAGTCGGCCGCCGTCATGCCGGCCGCGTGGCCGGGCGGCCACTGGACGAGCTCGATGCGGTAGCCGTCGGGGTCGTCAGCCACGACGTACGAATCCCCGGCCCCGGCTCGGTCGGCGGCTCGGCTTCCAGGCCCCTGGTGGCGAGGTCGGCGATCACGCCGTCGAGGTCGTCCACCTGGACGACGAGGTGGTTGACGGCCCGGATGTCCTCGACCGGCCGGGCCGGATCGTGCACGAGCTCGAGGCTGACGAACGGATCGTCGGGAAGCTGGAGCATGGTCAGGCTGCCGAAGTCGGTCTCGGCGACGACGCCGACCTTGTCGTACCCGAGCGCTGTGTAGAAGGCGAGTGAGCGCTCCAGGTCGGTGACCCGCAGGCCGAGCTGCAACATGCGCATGCGGGGCAGACTAGCGCCGAGGTCGCCCGTGACGGCGGCTAGTAGGAATTCGTGCGCTGGAAGTGCGACCACGCCCCGCACGGCGTCTTGTAGCGGTTCTTGTTGTAACCCAGGCCCCACTTGATCTGCGTTGCCGGGTTGACGCGCCAGTCGTCGGCGACCGAGCCCATCTTGCTGCCCGGCAACGCCTGCGGGATGCCGTACGCGCCGCTGCCCCTGTTCTCCGCCTTCGCGTTCCAGCCGCTCTCGTGATCCCACAGCTTCTCGAGGCACGGGAACTGGTCGATCGCGAAGCCGGCCTCGAGCATCAGGGCGCAGCCCGTCTTCCGGTTGCCGCTGAACTCCTGGCAGGAGGCGGGAATCGGCCCGTCGTACGGACGCAGCGCCTTCTTCCGTTCGATCGCCTTCTTCTCCAGCTTGCGCGCCTTGGCGGCCGCGGCCTTCGCCTCCGCCGCGACCTTCTTGGCGGCGGCACGCTCGGCCTCCCGCTGGCGGGCCCGGGTGGCGGCGGCCTGCTCATGCCGGGCGCGGAGCAGTTGCACGTCATCCGCCGCGGCCTGCACGGTGAGCAGAGAGCGAGCGCCCTGCCCAGGGCCGGAGTCGTCCTGCGCGAGGGCCACGCCGCCGATCACACCGGCGACCAGCAGCGCGGCCGAACCCAGCCGAGCACACACAATGCCCCAAGGCCGTTGCACGTTGTTCGTCCCTTCGCTGCGGCATCTCAGGCGGCGACGCCGGGTGACGATGGCACATGCGCCGGACGATTGCAACGAGGCGGCCGCCGGAAGCCGCGGCCGCCCGGACTAATGGGCGTCGATCAATGCGGGCAGGACCTCGGCGGCCGTGCCGCGCAGGCTCACCGTGGCGATCGGATCGAGCGGGGTCGGGGCCGGGTTGACCTGAATGACCTTGCCGCCCATCCGAGCTGTGACCTGCGGAACCTCGGCGGCCGGGTAGACCAGGCCGGAGGTTCCGACGCTGAGCAGCACGTCGGCGTTCGCGGCGGCCTCGACGGCGGCCTCGAGCGCGGCGGACGGCAGCGCCTCGCCGAACCACACCACACCCGGCCGGACCGGCGATCCGCAGGCGTCGCAGGACGGCGGCGGGATCCGTTCGCCGTCACTCTCCGGCATCGTCTCGGCCGTCCGGGCCGGCTGCGCGCAGGCCGAGCAGCGCGGCGCGAACAGGCTGCCGTGCAGGTGGATCACCGTGGAGGAACCGGCCTGTTCGTGTAGATCGTCGACGTTCTGGGTGACCACCACGGTGCCCGGGGTCCGTCGCTCGAGCGCCGCGACGGCGACGTGCCCGGGGCTGGGAGCGACGCGGCGGGCGAGGGCGCGACGCCACTCGTACCATCCCCAGACCAGGGCCGGGTCGTCCGCGAACGCCTGCGGGGTGGCGAGCCGCTCGGCGTCGAAGCGCGCCCACAAGCCGGTCAGCGCGTCCCGGAACGTGGGCACGCCGCTGTCGGCCGAGATGCCCGCCCCGGTGAACACCACCACCCGGTTGGCGGCGTTGAGCAGGGCGGATGCCTCTCGTAGTTGGTCTGAACTCGATGTGTGCATCCGTCGGCGGCCCGGTCAGTAGACGGTGTAGCCGCCGTCGATGACCAGCACCGAACCGGTGACGAAGGCCGCCGCGGGGGAGCAGAGGTAGACCACCGTCGGGGCGATCTCGTCCGGCATTGCGTATCGCTGCTGCGGGGCGTCCTCGATCCA
>NZ_JBFAZH010000157.1:0-10109 GCF_040681735.1 Actinoplanes sp. NPDC051633
CGCCAGGCCCACGACGAGACATACGGCGGCGCTTAGGGCCTGTCCTGGGAACGACCGTCAGTGGCGGGCCTCCTGCGGGCCGGCGACCCGGATCGGCTCCTCGATCAGGCGCACATCGAGCGACTCCTCGGGTCGCAGCCAGGACGCGGCGCCCGTGCCCCCGGGGTCGGCGACCCACCGCCGGCAGATCCGGTCGACGCCGAGCGGATAGACGGTGAGCGTCCCGTCCCGGTCGATGTGCATGCGGAGGAAGCTTTTCCCGTCCTCGATGCCCTGCCCGGCGTACAACTCGTTGACGTTGACCTTGAATTTGCTTGCCACCAGCAGATAGAGCGCGCAGACCTGGGTCGACACGAAGCCGATCACGGGCAGGTAGAGCACGACGGCGACGATCAGCGGCCCGGGCCACGTCCAGTCGTGGAACGGCAGCCGCTGCCACAGCCAGGTGCCGCCGGCGGCCAGCGCGATCTGGGCCGCGCCGTGGGACACGCCGAGAATCCAATGCCTGGCGTGTTTGGCCAGCCCTGCCCCCGGTGGTTTCGCGAAAAGCACCGTGCCCGTCATGATCAGCACCAGCATGAGCACGAGCGGGATGCTGAACAGGCGCCGGATCGGACCGCCGTCGCTGCTGGCGGCGCCCGACATGGCCAGCATGGTCAGCGTCTGCAGGATGCCGAGCATGGTGGCGAAGCCGGGGTTGCGGACCGCGATCCGCTTGAACACGCCCCAGCCCATCCGCTTGGACGTCGGGAAGTCCGGAAAGGCGGAGGCCAGCGTGTAGCGCCGGCTGCGGCTGGCGTTGCGGGTCAGCGTCTCGCGGGGCGGCACGATCAGCTCGCCCGGCAGCGCGTGCGTGCCCAGGAGGTACGCGCCGCCCCCGCCGCAGGTGATCAACTCGCGATCCTCGCCGGTGTACCTCGCGTAGTGGTGCAGGTCGCCGGAGACCAGGAGCCGGACGTGCGCGCCGGTCGGGCCGAGGATGGTGCGGATGAAGTAGTCGACGGCGTCGTAGCGGCCCGGGTCGTCCGCCGCCTTCACCCACGTCGGCGACGGCGTCATCAGGATGATCCGGTCGTCCGGCCCGACACCCTCGGCCGCCTTCTCGAAATACAGCAGCTGGGGATCGTCGATATAGGCCCCGAACTGCTCGTCGATCGCGAACAGCCACCAGTCCGACGGAAGCTTGACAGCGAAGTAGGAGCGCCGCTGGCCCGTCCGCCACCCGCCGATGTGGCTGTCCTTGCGCCGTGCGAACAGCCGGAGGAACGCGGTCAGTCCGTCGTACCAGTCGTGGTTGCCGGGCAGTGCGTACAGCGTCGGGCGCCCACCGGCGGGCGCCTCGGGCAGGGCCGCGCGGTAGGGCCCCTTGGTGCGGCTCTCGTAGCCGTCCCCACTGGCCAGCGGATAGACCTGGTCGCCGCCCATCAGCAGGACACCGCCCCGGGGCAGCAGTTGCCCACCGACCTCGAGTCGCGGCTGCGCCAGTAGATAGGCCACCGAGTAGGTCGCGTGGAAGCCGTCGCCGAGGTCGGACACGTAGTCCAGCCAGATCTCACCGTCCGTGCCCGTCTGCGTGAAGACGTCGCCGTCCAGGGCGTTCTGCAGCTCCCGCTTGTCGAGGTAGGCCCCGAAGAGGATCGCCAGCAGCGTGCGCAGGCCGGTGCTGAGCAACAGCAGCGGCGCCAGCCAGCCGACCGGCCGCTGCGGCGTGAAGCCCAGCTCCTGCGGGTCGAGGCTGGTCGGCCGCTTGCGCGCGGGGGGCTCGGCCTCGGCGGGACGCGGCTGTGGAACAGTCGGCGGCGGCACACGCGGCGTCGGTGCCGCCTCCGGGGGGCGGTGATCGTCCATCACGCGAGGGACTCTAGCCCGGAGGTATGACACCGGCTGTCTGGTTACGGCGCGGCGGAAGGTAACCCGCTCCGGGACGGCGGGGACGATGCCGTACACTTGCTCTTCGTTGTGACCCGCCGCCTTAGCTCAGTCGGTAGAGCGACGCACTCGTAATGCGTAGGTCGACAGTTCGATTCTGTCAGGCGGCTCCATCTCAGGCCTTGGCCGGCGAAAGCGGGCCAAGGCCTCGTGTTCATCGCGGCGTTCGTCGAGGCGCTGCGCGCCTGGTCGCCGGGCGGCCACGTGGTCGGCAGTGCACTGCTGGGCGGCTTCCTCACGACGTCCTTCGTCCTGCTGGAGCGGATGGGCGCCGCCCCGGAACTCGACGCCGACACCCGTGCGGCGGTTGCCGCCCTGGCCTCGTCGATGGCCGTCTGACCGCGATCCCGTCGTACCCAGGCCGGCGGTTTGATGCAAGGCGATTCCGTCAGGCGGCTTCTCCAGGCCCCAGGCCCGTGGCCTGGGCTTTTCCGCGTACCAGGCCGTGGGCGCAGCATGCTAGTGCGCCATCTGCTACATGGCACCTTGAACGGTGGCGATCAGCGATCCGGCGTGTTCTACTGAGGACAGGCAGTAAGGGCGGGCTCTCGAGGGGGAAGGACCAATTCGGCACCCGGCGGCAACCGGGTGCCGTTTTGCCCTCCAAGGGATTTCGTTTCTTCGATTCAGCGAGGTGGGATTCTCTCCGAGCCGTGACCGCGGCCCCTTTTCCTTCCTCGGCGACGAGTACGGAAGGGAGAAGGCAAATGCGTACCTACTACCGTGGGCCCCACGCCTTCGTTACGGCTGACCGGTTCGTGTGGCGGTTGGACACTCCCAGGATCTTCGCGGTGAGCGAGCTGCGCGACATCCGTCGCGTCGTCCACGTCCCGCAGGGTCGCCGCACCGACGTGGTGCTGGTGGCAGCGGCCGGCTCGATGGCCTTCGCGGCCGCCAGCTGGGTGGTCGTCGGACCGGTGATCGGGGCGGTGGCGGTCGGCCTGTCGATCATCGCGGCGATGGTCGCCGTGTCGACCCGGCGGTTCCGTGACACGCGCTCCTACCGGGTCGTCGCGACCGTCCAGGGGGCCCGGACAGTGATCTTCGAGGCTCGCGATCTGCAGGTGTTCAACCAGGTCACCCGGGCCCTGAGCCGGGCCGTTGACGACGGGCGGCACAGCGACGATCACATTGGACTCGTCGCGGCCTGATGATCACCTAGTGCCCCGGCGCTGTGACTCATCTCGTTTCGGTGAACCTTGCACCCCGGATTACTCGTTCTGATAAGACAGTGGGTAGCATGACGCGCGACCTCGCTGCTTGCTATCAGGCAGGCAGCGAGGTGGCAGGTTAAGGGTCTTCAACGATGAAGGAGCCATGGCTGACGTCGTCTCACCAACTGTCGCGCGCAGGCGCGTCCGGTTGGCGCTGCGCGAGGCCAGGGAGGCGAAGGGGCTGACCCAGCTCGAGGTCGCCGAGGAGATGGAATGGTCTTTGAGCAAGGTCATTCGCATCGAGAACGGCGACGTAAGCATTTCTCCCAATGATCTGCGCCCGCTGCTGGCGTATCTGGGTTTCAAGGATCGAGCGCAAATCGCAGCGCTGGTCTCCGATGCCAAGATCGCCCGCACCCGGGCGCATGTCTCGTGGTGGCAGGATTCCAAATTCCGCACCCTGTCGGATTCGCTCAAGCGATATTTCGAGTACGAATCGGTCGCCACAGCGGTCCGGTCCTATTCCATCCGGTACATCCCGGGTCCCTTGCAGCTTCCCGAGTACGCGGCGGCCCTGACCGGCTCCCTCGATGACGAGCTGGACGAGGATCTGATCAACCAGATCGTCGACGCCCGCCGCTACCGGCGTGATTCGGTCGTTTCCCGCCTCGGTGATTCCCTCGCCTATTACACCGTTCTCGACGAGGCGGTGTTCATGCGCTCCACCGGTGGCCCGGTGTCCTTTGCCAAGCAGTTGTCGGACCTGCGTGACCTGGCCACTAGTCGTCGGGTGCATATCCGAATGCTGCCTTTCTCGTTGAACGTTCCGATCGCCAACAACGCGAGCTTCGACCTCGTTTCGCTGGGTGATCCGGACGGCGGCAACGAGGTCTTGTACAGAGAGAACGGTGTCGCCGACGAGCTGATCGAGGATCCGCTGGCGACGTCGCGTCATCTCCGGCGATTCAACAAACTTTGGCAAGTGGCTGCCAGTGAGTCCGACACAATCGGGTTCATCGGCAAACGCATCGACTTGTTGCAACACGGCCAATAAGCCAAAGAAGTACTGGTTAGTTGTCCTCAACGTGGAGATGGACCATGGCGGTCCACCTATAGACACCATCGGAGAGCCCAAAGTGACAAGCGTCGACTCACCCCGCTGGCAGCGGAGCAAGAGCTGCAGTGGCGGACAATGCGTCGAGGTGGCCAAGGTCGGTGGCCAGTACCTCATCCGCGACTCCAAGCGGCCCGAAGTGGAGCCGCTGAGCTTCACCCCGGACGAGTGGACCGCATTCGTGCAAGGTGTCAACGCAGGCGAGTTCCGCTTCTAGCCTTGCCTGATGCCGGGTGCCCCAACGATGAGGCACCCGGCAGTAAAATGACATCTCGGACTAATCAGTACCTATCGCCAACTGGACAGCATTCATTCACGCTTCTCACGCTCTGCCGTACTCTTCGTCACATACCGTGTACCGAGGAGTTTGAAGGAGGCGTGTTGATGGCCGAGTCGACCCGACCCTTGGAGTGGCGCCGCGCCAGTCGTTGTGCCGGTGGCAATTGCATAGAGGTGGCCAGGGATGGCGACCGCTACCTCATCCGCGACTCCCGTGACCCGGATGCCAGGCCGCTGCAGGTCAGCGCCGCCGAGTGGGCCGCCTTCGTCGGGGGCGTCCGGGACGGCGAATTCGAGTTCGACTGAACCTCTGTGATCTAGGTGCCGGAGGAGCAGAATCGCAATCGTGGACGTCGGTAAGCCGGAGGAGTACTCCAGCGTCACTGATCCGGGTCGGTTCGCGGTGCTGCACGAGGCCGCGGACGGCCTGCTCGACGAGCTGACCGAGCAGTTCACGGTCGAGCGGCGGGAGTCGAAGGAGCCCTGGGGCGCCGAGTTCGTGCGTACGGTGCGGCTGATTCCGCGTACGCTCGCCGCCGCCCCGCTCGCCGTCTCGTACACCGACTTCCCGAGCGTCGTGCTGCGCCTCGGCCGCTGGTACACCGAGCGCCTGCCCAACTGCGGCTGCGACGCCTGCGGCGAGGAGCCCGATCACCTGATCATGGACCTGCGGGCGCAGGCGTCGGCGCTGGTCGAGGGCGGCCTCTGGGAGCGCGTCCGGCGGGGCGTCTCGGGCTCGTGGTCGGAGGTGCGGCTGATCGGCCCGGATGTCGACGTCGGGCGGGAGACACTTCTGGACGCCCGCGAGGCCCGGGCGGCCCGCCGCGAGGGCTTCGCGGCGGCGGTGCAATGGGCGCCGTGGCCTCGGCGTTCCTGAAATTGTCGGACCCCGGTGCTAAACCAGACCCATGTCTTGGGTACGCGCCATCGCCGCCGATCAACTGGGCTTCTACTGGGAGCACAGCCTGTGGCCTCGCCTGCAGGGCCTGACCGACGACGAGTACTACTGGGAGCCGGTGCCGGGCTGCTGGTCGGTGCGGCCCGACGCCGACGGGCGCTACGTCCCGGACCATCCCGGTGCCGGCGGTGAGCCCGATCCGCCACCGGTCACCACGCTCGCCTGGCGGATCACGCACATCGCCGTCGGCGCCTTCTACACGCGGGCCAGCACGTTCTTCGGTGACGGCAGCGTCCCGGCGGAGGCGGACATGTTCGATCCGCGGCACCGGCCCGACTCCCTGCCGCCCACCGCCGCGGGCGCCCTCGAGCTGCTGAGGTCCTCGTTCGAGTGGTGGCGTGACGGTCTGCTGTCGATGGACGAGGAGGCCTTCACCAGACCGCTGGGGCCGCGCGGCTCGTTCTTCGCCGAGCAGTCGATGGCGCAGCTCGCCCTGCACCTCAACCGCGAGACGATGCACCACGGCGGCGAGATCTGCCTGCTCCGCGACCTCTATCGAGCCACCGGCGGCCGACCGGTCTGATCAGGCGCCCTCGCCGCCGAGCAGGTTCACCGCGACCCGGATCTGCGGCCGCCGCAGCACCCCGGCCATGGTGATCTCACCGCGGCAGAAGGACTCGAAGGCACGCCAGCCGAGCGGTGTGGCCATCGCGGCGTGCATGAGGTGACGATGCCGGGAAAAGACGTTGAGCAGCCGCCGGCCGGCGGTCATCTCCGGCGCGAGGTGCTTGCGGATCAGGGCGGGGTATCCGTCGAGTGCTCCGACGCCCTGCCGGGCGGCCCGCGCGGCGATCTCTCCGGCCCACGTGCCCGACCGGAGGGCGTAACTGATGCCCTCGCGGGTCCACGGCTCGAGCAGGCCGGCGGCGTCCCCGGCGACCAGCACCCGCCCGCGCATCAGCGGGGCGTCCGGGGTGCGGCAACGAGTCAGGTGGCCGGAGTCCCGGCGTACCTCGCGATCGCTCAGACCCAGACCCGCCAAGAAGCGCGTCAGATAGTCCTTGGTCTCCGCGCCCTTGCCCTTGGCCATGATCACGCCGACGGTGAGCTCGTCGTCCTTCGGGAAGACCCAGCCGTACGATCCGGGCTCGGCGCCCCAGTCGAGCTGCACCCGGCGGCGCCACGCCGCGCGGTCCTCGGGTGTCGCGGCGAGCTCCACCTCGAGCCCGAGGTCCTGCTGGTCGAACGAGACACCGACGTAACGCGACATGATGCCGGCCGAGCCGTCGGATCCGATGACCACCCCCGCGGTCAGCTTCGCGCCGTCGGCCATCGTCACGGTCACCGCGTCGGCGTCCTGTTCGAGGGCGCGGACCTGGACGTTCTGCCGCACGTCGGCGCCGGCGGACACGGCCGCCTTGAGCCAGGCGTGGTCGAAGTCGTCGCGCCGGACCATGGTGAGCAGCGGCTTGCCCCCGGCCTGCCGGGTGAACGGCCGATGCCCGTCGTCGGAGAAGGTGATGGCCGAGACCGTGTCGCGGGCGGGCACCTGCACCAGCGGCGCGGCGATGCCGAGCGACGTGCCGATCAGGCCGCCGCCGCAGGTCTTGTATCGCGGATGCTCGGCTCGTTCGAGGACGACCGTCCGGGCGCCGGCCGCCGCGGCGGCGCGGGCCGCCGACAGACCGGCCGGTCCGGCCCCGACGACGGCCACGTCGAAGTCCGGCTCTGTGATCACTCGACGGAGTCTAGGACTTGCCGGAACGTGCGTCGCCGGGAGGCCGGACGGCGGTCAGACGACCGCGGGCTCGCCGATCTTGTCGAGCAACTTCTCGCAGAAGGCCGGCAGGTCATCCGGCTTGCGACTGGTCACGAGGCTGTCGTCCACGTGCACCTGCTCGTCCACCCAGGTCGCCCCGGCGTTGGCCAGGTCGGTCCGCAGGCTCGGCCAGCTGGTCAGGGTGCGCCCGTCCACGACGCCGGCCTCGACCAGAGTCCACGGTCCGTGGCAGATCGCCGCTACCGGCTTGCCGGAGTTGACGAACTCGCGGACGAATCGCACGGCGTCCGCGTCCGCCCGCAGGAAGTCCGGATTGGCGACACCGCCGGGCAGCACCAGGGCGTCGTAATCGCTCACCGCTGCGTCCTTGACCTGACGCTCGACGGGATAGGTCTTCGACTTGTCCATGTGATTGACGGCCTGGATCTCGCCGTCCTTGATCGAGATCAGCTCTGCCACGCCGCCGGCCTTCTCGACTGCCTCGCGCGGTTCGGTGTATTCGACCTCTTCAACGCCATCGGTCGCGAGGAAAGCCACACGCTTGCCCTGGATCGATGCGGTCATGGTGATGCTCCCTTCGAGGTTGCTGCCGGGCCCGCCCGGCTCCTGTCAATGGCCTGCCCGCTTCAGCCCACGGCAAACGGCCCGGCCGGCGAGTTCATCGCCGGCCGGACCGATTCACGTGGGGCGCGGGATCGGTGTCAGCTTCGGTTGGCGTGGGCCAGAGCCGGGATGGAACGGCGGTTCGCCAGCTCGCCGCCGTACCAGGCGGCGAAGAACGCGGCCGTCAGCGAGAGCACCTCGACGGCGAGGACCCCCCAGCCGGCGACCCGGTCGGGGGACTGCATGCGCAGCATGAGGATCACGGCGAAGAGGACCAGCACGCCCATGTGCATCAGGTTGCGCTGCACTCCGACGCGCTTGGCCTTGCCGCCGCGGACGAAGGCCAGGTCGATCGCGCTAGCCAGCACCACCAGGATGCCGCCGATCAGGCCGGCCACGATGTTCCAATAGGCCAGGGCGCCGAGGATCTCCGGGCCGCCGAGCAGGTCGCCGAGGTCGAAGAGGACGGCCATGGTGAACAGCCCGAGCGGGAACATGACCAGGATGGGGTGCACAGCCTGGCCGGCGATTCGGAGTCGACTTTCCACTGGTCGATCAGCCTCCCCAGCCCTACCGGATTCACGGACGTCAGTGGGCGTACCCGAGCCCTTCTTTAATGAAACGCGCAGTGACGAGTGCTACGCCCTGATTCTCCTCGGTCAGGTGAAACTCGGCAAGAATTCACCCGGCATCGTTTACCCAGCTCAACACCCCTGCAGGCCGTCGATGTGTGCACACGGCCTGTACGCAATCTGCAACATGGCAACTTGATGTGTAGCGGTCAGCCGGGTAGCCGTGCTCTACTTGATGTAAGCAGCAAAAGGCGGAGCGGAAGGGCAGGAAAGCAAAGGCACCCGGCGGCAACCGGGTGCCTTTGTCGCCTCTGAGCTCCGTCAGCAGTCGCAACGCGCGAGGCGGGGAATTCTCTCTTTGCCAATGGTGGCTCGCTCTCCCTCTCCTCGCAAGGAGCACGGGAAAGGAGTTCGCCATGAGCACACGCACCTACTACCGTGGGCCCGACGCCGTGGTGACCAGCGAACTCTTCGTCTGGCGCACCAAGCCGGCGAGGATCTTCGTGATTCGCGAGCTGGGCCATGTCGGCATCACCTGCGGCGACCCCGATCGCGCACGTCCACACACCACCCACGCCGCTGCGGGCTCGGCCGCCCTGGCAATCGCCGTCTGGCTCATTGTGGACGCTCCGGTTCTGCTGGTGGCGACCTGCCTGGCGGTCGCGCTTCCGGTGGCCGCGATCGGTGCCTACTGGCGGCTCAGGCCGCGTCTCTGGAGGCTGCACGCCACCTACCGAGGGGACGACGTCGTCCTCTACGCGTCGACGAACGGGCGAGTGTTCAACCAGGTCATCCGGGCTCTACGCAGAGCCATCGAGGATCTGCCGCACGACGACGTCTGGCACTACAGGGCCGCTTGACGGGCCGCACCGGCACCCCGCGACCGGCGGGGTGCCGGCCGGTCCCCGCGGCAATTTGAAGTGATCGACTCGGAGGCCGACACGATCGGACGTTCATGATGCGAAATCATCCCCCTGTCCGGAGGTCACGATGACCCAATGGACAGTCGCCATCCCGGCGGCGAGCCTCTTCGTCGCAACCGTTGCCGCGTTCTTCGCCGTGCGGGCGCACATGCGCAGCCTCAACCGCCTGCGGCTGGGATACGGCTTCACCGAGCCGGTCACCGTCGGCATGAAGCCCGACCCGGTGACCGGGGTCGACGAGGCCAACGAGTTCGAGGTCGTGTTGCGCAACCTCTCCCGGGAGGTGATCAAGGCGGACGAGTTCTCCGGGCAGCCGATCGTCGTGCGGCTCGGCGCCCGGGTGCTCGAGGTCTCGGGGGTCACGTCGCGCCCCAGGGAAAGGGTGCGACCGAAGGTGCCGGTCGCCGACGGTACGAAGATCCTCATCGATCCGTTTGCCTTCTGCCTCGGTCAGGAGGTTCGGATCCGGGTGAAGACCGATGATCCGCCTCGGGACGCGCGGGTGGAGGCCGATGCGCCGGCGGTTCTGCTGCACCACATGCGCCGGCGATAGCCCGCCTGTGGACGGCCGGGGAAAACTGTCATACCCCGCGCCTACGTTGAGGCCCACCCAGTGCCGGGGTGGGGGAGGCGGCGGCGCGGGTGGGGGAGGCGGCGGCGCGGGTGGGGACGCGGCGGCGCGGGCAGGGAGGGACGCGGCGGACGGGGCGGCTCCGCTTCAGTTCTTGCGGGTCGGGTCCAGTGGGCGGATGTTGCCCGCTACCAGCAATGCCACGCCCAGCAGGACGGCCACCGCGATCAGGCCCTTCTGCACCGTGATGTGGTCGCCCAGGAAGCCGATCAGCGGCGGCCCGCCC
>NZ_JBFAZH010000158.1:0-10094 GCF_040681735.1 Actinoplanes sp. NPDC051633
TTTCTATTTTTCATTCCAATAGTCATAGGATATTTTTTATCTAATTTTTTTGAAATAAAAACATTTAAAAAATAATACATTATTGCTAAGCTCAACCGCGGCGAGGGCCAGCGAGGCCGCGATTGCACCCAGCCAGCCCACGGACGTGCCGACATGGGCGACCAGCAAAGCCCGCCGCGCTGCCGGCTTCATTGCCGAGCGTCCAGCGCGACCGACGATGCGCTCGAGGCGTGCGTTCGGTGCCTCGAAGGGCCGTGCCCCGATAGCAGCATGACCACGACAAGAACCACGATGACACCTCCGACGACGGCGAAGACTTTGACCAGCGGGGCATGCCGGGCCGGTCGCCGTCCGTCCGCGACTTGCGATGTTCGGGCGCCTCAAAACCCACGCTTCCTCCTCGGCTCGTCCTGATTTGCTATACAGACTGTCTCGCAACAATACACTTCGTCGTGGTGCGGCAAAGTGTAAGATCTCAGGGTGCCGAAGTTGTGGAACGAGACGGTTGAGGAGCATCGCCGAACCGTGCACGCGACCATCCTTGATACGACGGCCGCACTCGTCGCCGAGCGAGGCATGGGGGTCACGATGTCGCAGGTCGCTCAGGCGGTGGGCATTGGGCGGGCCACCCTCTACAAATACTTTCCCGACGTGCAAGCGATCATGGTGGCGTGGCATGAGCGGCAGGTCAGCGACCATCTGCGGCAGCTCACCGAGGCGGTTGCGAGGTGCACCCAAACCGATGAGCGATTGCGCACGGTGCTCAGCGTCTACGCCGAGCTGTCGAGCACCGGTCGAGGTGATGACCCAGACCGACGCCATGCTTCAGGTGGCGGACATCGCACCGAACTCGCCGTCCCACTGCATCGAGCCGAACACGTGCATCAGGCGCGTCGGCACCTGCATGAATTGATGACACAAGCGATCGCCGCAGCCGCAGACGAGGGAGTCGCTCGAGACGACGTGCCGGCCGCCGAGCTGGCCACGTACTGCCTGCATGCACTTGCGGCGGCCGGCGACCTGCCGACGCGCGCCGCGCGTGATCGGCTCGTTGCTGTCACCCTGGCCGGCCTTCGGCCTGTTGCAGCGTGAGTCACTCGAACGCGCCGGTTACCGCGCAGTAGGGCCGGATTCCGTCAGTCGCGGGGGGTGCGCCGGTCCCAGATGTGCCGGCGGGTGGCGGCCAGCTCGGTGGCGATCTCGTCCCAGGTCGACAGGGTCGGTGATAGGCCGAGCACCGATGCGATCTCCGGCCAGCTGTGCCCGGCACGGCGGGCGGCGCTGATGGCTTCGGCGAGGGCCTTGTCGACCGCCGTGGTGGTCCGGCAGGTCACGGCGAGGTCGTCCAGTGGTGCGTGATTCCAGGTGCCGGTGTGATAAAGCCGTATGCGGTCGCCTCTGCCGCGTAGCCGCAACGCCTGCGTGCGTGTCATGGCTGGTCTCCTAAGCCTCGCTCTTCGGCGGGCCGGCGACGTCGGCGAAGCCGAAGGGATTGGGCATGCGGTGGAATCGTCCGGGGGTGTACCACCGGACCGCGTAGCCGATCTTCGTGCGCTTGCACCAGCACGACGGCAGGCACGCGCACGAGTGGTTGCCTGGATTGTGCAGCCGGGCGAGCAGGGTTCGTCCCATGTGGTTGAGCGTAGGAGGCTGTGGCCAGGAGCGGCAGGGGCGAAGGCCGGGGTGCACGCGCATTGTCCGTCCACTCGTCGAACCATGACGAGTCCGATCTTGGGGCAGAGACAGTTGTCGCCCGGCCGGCGCGGCCGCGGTCGAGCCGTTGATCGCAGCTCTTGGTCTCTTCGCGAGCGGCCGCAGCACGGTGGTTCGTTGAGGACGCGCGCAATGACACATCAGGCCGCGCGTAGATAGGTGAGCACGGCCAGGACGCGGCGATGGGCGTCTGCGGTGTCGGTGATGTCGAGCTTTCCGAGCAGGCGGCGTACGTGCGCCTCGACCGTGCGTTCGCTGAGGAACAGCCGCTTGGCCACGCCCGCGTTGGTGTACCCCTGGGCCATCAGTCGCAGCACGTCGTGCTCGCGCGCGGTCAGGTCGGTCAGTCCCCACCGTCCGTCGGTGCGGTGCATCAGTTGGCCGACGACGTGGGGATCCAGCGCTGAACCGCCTCGGGCCACCCGGTCGACCGCGGCCAGGAAGTCGGCGACGTCGAGGACGCGGTCCTTGAGCAGATACCCGAAGCCGCCGCGGGTGACCAGGTCGACCGTGTGTGCGGTTTCCACGTGCTGCGACAACAACAGGACGCCGATCGCCGGATGCGCCGCCTTGATCTCGGCGGCCGCACGGGTGCCCTCATCGGTGTGCGTCGGCGGCAGCCGGATGTCGAGCACGACGATGTCCGGTTGCTGTTCCGCGACCACGTCGATCAGGCCCTCCGCGTGCCCGTACGAACCGATGACGTCGTGACCGGCGTCCCGGAACAGGCCGGCGAGTCCCTCGCGCAGCAGGACCTGGTCCTCGACCAATGTCAGGCGCATGGCAGCTCCGCGGTCAGCCGGGTGCCGGTGGCGTCGCTGCGGACCATCAGCCGTCCGCCGGCCGCCTGCACCCGGTCGGCGAGCCCGGCTAGCCCGGATCCCGGTCGCGCGGCGGCCCCGCCGTTCCCGTCGTCGGCGACGGTCACCACCAGATGGCCGTTCTGGCGAACGGCGCTCAGCGTCGCGGTCGATGCCCGGGCGTGCTTGATGACGTTGGTCAGTCCTTCGCAGCCGACGAAGTACGCCGCCGCCTCGAGGTGCCGGTCCAGCCGTTCGACCGGCACCTCGACGGTGACCGGCAGCGGCGCCCGCCCGGCCAGTTCGCGGAAGGCGGCGCCGATGCCGGCGTCGAGCTGGGTGGGCGGCAGCTTGTGGGTGAGGTTGCGGAGTTCCTCGATGGTCGCGGCGAGATCGGCGACGGCGGTGTCGAGGCGGTCGGCCACGGCGGTGAGGCCCGCTTTGCGCATGCGTGCCTCAGCCGCCCGCAGTGAGATGCCCACCGTGACGAGCCGCTGCTGCGCGCCGTCGTGCAGGTCACGTTGGATGCGGCGGCGCTCGTCGTCGGCGGCACCGGCGATGCGTGCCCGGGATCGATCCAGCTCGGCGAGCTGCCGGTTGAGGTCGACACCGAGCCGGGCGATCTCCAGGGCGAGCCGACTGCGTTCCACGGCGAGGCGGACGGCGGTCTCGTGGGCCGGATCGTTGGTTGGGCCGTACTCGACGACCACATCGGCCAAGCCGTCGCGGTCGAGGCCGACGGCCGCCCGATCCGGATCGATTGCTGCCGGCCGGCCCCGCACGTCGCTGTACTCGTGTGACGCCGGCAGGAGCAGCAGCACCCGTAACGTCGGATCGTGCAGCACATCGCGCAGCAGGTCCTCGATCCGCTCGGGCTGCTCGGTGCCGGCCCGGAGCCGATCCAGAAACACATCGATGCGCACGCTCGCCGAGTACCGGTCCCGGGCGAACCGCCGGTCCACCACGTCCTGCACCCTCCGGCGCAACGGCCGGAAAACCACCGCCGCGATCAGCGTGCCGCCGGCCACGGTCCACGACGACTGACCGCCCAGCACCGCACCCAGCACGATCACGGTCCCGCCATAGGCGGCGGCGAGCAGCATCGACAACGCGAGGTACACCACCGTGCGGTTGACGATCAGGTCGACATCGAACAGCCGGTACCACAGCACCGCCGCACCCAGGCAGAGCGACGCGATGATCACGACCACCGGCGTCAGTGCCTGCACGAACGGTGAACGGCTCCAGAACGCGATGCACACCGGGGCCAGCACCGCGATGTCCAGCCCGGCCAGGGCGACCCACTTGAGCTGCAGGCGCTCCACCGGCCCGGCCCGGCGGTAGCGCACGATGAGCGACGCGACCGAGCCGGCCAACGCGAGCGTCATCAGCACACCGCCGACGGCGGCCATGACGACCCACTGCGGGCCGGGCCGGGCGTACGGATTGACTCCGGAAACGAAATTGCCACCGGTCCCGGGGTCGAGCAGCCACGCGGCCATGTACAGCGCGGTGCCGGCGCAGCCGGCGTAGGCGACCATCCGCCACCGCGGCCCGGGCAGCCGCCCGGTCGGAATCAACAGCAGCGTCAGGATCCACATCAGCACGACCGGCGACCAGCTACCGAACCCGATCCACTCGGCCAACGGACCCCCGGGCCAGCCCTCGGTGGATGCCCGATGCCCGTACACCCCGAGGAAACTGCCGACGGCGTCGAACGCGCCGAACCCGGTGAGGATCCACCCGACGGGACTGCTCGGGTGCCGGACGGCGATGAGCCCGCCGATGGTCGTGATCGTCAGGGTGTGGAGCGCGTACAGGATGCTCTGGTACGTCGGTGTCGACCCCCACCCCACCGCGACCGAACCGATCACGCCCAGCGTGGCGACCCCGACGCACACTCCGGCCGGCACAGACGCTCGCGAGGCTCGCACGACCTCATTGTCAGCCTGACCCGGCGGCCAGTACATCAGTGTTAGTACTCCATCGGAAGTGGTGCAGGCGCCGATGCGCCCCTGCCGGCCGCGCCCCTAGCGTCAGTGCATCACCATCGACGCGAAGGAGTCACCGCCGTGACCACCCGTTCAGCCCTTCTGCCGACAGCGTCGGCCATCCTGTTCGCAGTCGCCGGCCTCATCGACATCGCCTTCCTGGCCGGCATCGGCTCCGACGACGCGCCGCTCCCCGTGATCGTCATGTTCGCGCTGCTCGGAGCCGGCACGCTTGCAGCCCTCGTGCCGGCCCGGCGCGGCAGCCGACCGGCCCTGATCACCGTCGTCGCACTCAGAGTGGTCTCCGCGCTGCTCGCCATCGTCCCGTTCGTCACCGAGTCACCCCTCTGGGTCAGGGTCCTCGAAGCCGTTGTCATCGTCTCGACGGTGGTGGGACTCGTGCTCCTGCGCCGCCGGCCCGCACTCACCGCGGCGGCATGACCATGTCCCGGCGTACGGCGGCCGAACCGCCTGCTTCACGGCCACGACAATGGGAGGGCGGCATGGAGGAGTCGCGAGCACTTCAGCGCGCGGGATGGGCGGGCGCCACTTCGATCGTGCTGCTCATGGTCGGGTTGACGCTGTGCGCGACGGCCGGCGTCGAGAAGCCCGGCGTTTCGGACGCCGCCATCCTCGGCAGACCGCCGCCGGCATCGGGCTGCCGATGCTCGGCGCGGGACTCGCGCTGCTGCTCTGGTTCGTCAGCGGACTGCGGCGGTTGCTGGACCGGCTGTCCGGCGGCGACCCGCTCACGCACGCGATCGTGCCGGCGACGGCCCTGCTCGGCGGACTCATGATCACAGCTGTGTCGCTCGACGTGTCGAGCGCGATCACGGCATCGTCGGGCGAGTCCACCCCCGGCGCGGACATTGCCCGGGTGCTCAGCACGGCGGGCGGCCTCCTCGGGTTCGGTGGGCTGATCGGTGGCGCGGTGCTGGTCGCCGTGACGACGCGGATCGCCCGCCAGGCGCACGCCTTGCCGACGTGGGCCGTCTGGGTGTCCTACGCCGTTGCCGTGCTGTGCCTGTCCGGCTTCTGGGGCGCGGACGTGGCGGCTGTGCCCTTCTGGCTATGGGTGATCGGCGCCGTCGTGGGGGTGCTGCGCGCAGCGCGACGGACACCGCCGGCGCCGTCCGTCCCGGGGCAGGGCGCACCGGCTCCGAGAGCGGACCGCACGCCTCCCGAGAGAGCGCGCATCAGCGTGGGTGAGACGGTTGCCATGGGCTCGCTGCTTTGTGATCGCGGCGGTTCCGCTGATCCAGCCGGCAACCAGTGACGGGTCGAACGGTACGACCGGTCCGGCCTGATGCGATCGCCTCACCGCCGGAGGGACGCGCCCAACTGGGACAGCATTCCCGCTTCGTCGCTGACCACCCAGATTCCGCTGACGAGCCCTCCGGTCAGAGTGAGGACATCGATCGTGCGGACGGTCACCGTGCAGCCGGTCGGGGGCACCCCGCCGAGCGTGGACGGCCAAGTGCCGATGTGCCGGGCGGTCATCGCGAAGGCGACCACCACCTTGTCGTCCTGCGCGACTACCTCGAGGACTTCGACGCCCGTGCGCTCGAGAGCCACGTGGGTTGCCGCGGCCCGCTCGACCAGTGCGGTGAGCGGCAGCGCGGTCCCGTTGAGGGTGACCGGGTCGGTGTAGACGGTGGAGAACCGGACCAGCGCGTCGGCCGGATCGGGGATGGGTGCGGCCCATAGGTCGAGCAGGCGGGTGACGAGGCGACAGGCTGCGGTGCTGGGGTCGGTGAGCATGCGGACTCCTGGTGATGAGCGACGAGGGATGAGCGGTACGTGGCGCCGGCTCCGGCCGCGACGACGAGGAGGCCGCCGAGGATGTGCAGGAACCCGAGCCGTTGGTGCAGGACGACCGCCCCCACGACGGCCGCGAGGGCCGGCTCGAGGGACATCAGTGTCGCGAAGGCGGCTTGCGGCAGGCGCCGCAGCGCGGCGGTCTCCAGCACGAAGGGAAGCGCCGGCATCAGCGCCGCCAGACCCAGTGCCTGAACGGCCGTGCCCGCTCCGAGATGCCCGAGCGCCGCGCCGCTTCCCCACGGCGTCAGGAGCAGGGCGGCGACCGGCATCGCGAGCGCCACGCCGTCCAGCCCGGGCACGCGCCGGCCGACCCGGCCGGTGAGCAGGATGCACGCGGCCCAGGCGACCGCCGAGGTGGCGGCCAACGCGATGCCCATGACCGGGACCGCCCCGTGCCACGGCTGGGTGAGAGCCAGGACACCGGCCAGCGCGACGACGACCCAGAGCAGGCCGCGCCGGTGCCCCCGGTGGACCGCGACGGCCAGCGGTCCGAGAAACTCGATCGCGACCGCGGTGCCCAGCTACAGGTGGTGCAAGGCTCCCAGGAAGCTCAGGCTCAGGACGGCCGATGCCACTCCGAGCGACGCGATGGCGCGCCACTGATGCAGCGTCGTCGACCGGATGCGGGGCCGGATCAGCACGAGCAGGAGCACGGCGCCGAAGCCGGCACGCAGCCAGGCGGCGCCGGCCGCCCCGGTGGTCGCGATCAGGGAGACCGACCAGGCGTCGCCAAGCTGAACGCTCGCCATCGAGATCACGGTCAGCGCGACAGGTCCCGACGTGGTGAGGCGGTTGCCGCGAGCAGTCAGCGGTGACATGGGTGGCTCCGTCCGGTCGGCGGGCTGAGTCAGCGGCACGGGATCAGCGGCGCGGGGCGATGGCCGCCGCCAGGATCGGCCACCCGAACAGGACGGCTAGGTAGGGCCGCTGCACCAGCCCGTCGTGGTCACCGAAGCCGACCACGACCATGGCCACGGTCAGAGCCAGCGTTCCGTACGCCACGGTCCGGGCCGCCACCTTGAGGAAGCCGAAGCCGTCGGTACGGCGTACCGCCCGCACCAGCACGAAGGAGGCGCTCACCAGCAGCAGGAAGAGAAGCAGGGACGCGTACTGATGAAGCCAGAAACTGCTCGACGCGAGCGCCCCGTCGCCGTAGTCGGTCTGGGTGGACATTCCTGATGGTCCTTCCGTGGTCTTGTTTTGCTCCCACAGACTCATGGATCCGGCGTATCCACCCCAGGGTGCGTACACGGAGAACGATGGTGGTGCAGGCACCACTATCCGGCCAGGTGCACCCAGCACCGCCTTCATCCTTCAGCCATCGGCAGGGCAAGAACCCCGTTCACGTGCAGACAAGAACTTGCTATCCGGCAAGGAGTCGACAACGATGGCAGTCGTAGGTCTGTGTAGTCGGACGGGAAGTTGCACATGGATCCGATCGTCCAGGCACCGTTCGCGGTGACGGTGGGGACCTGCGACCTGGATGAGGCACGGGCCACGTGCGGTGAGCATCTGTATCCGAGGTCCATGCGGCTGATCGACCCATCGGCTCGCCTCGCCGCCCGCTTCGCCTTCCTCCACCTGGATGGCCTCACCGTCAGCGATGTGCGGTACGGGGCGGCGGTGGCCGGAGAATGCGCAGACCTGGGCAGCTATCACGTCAATCTGGTGGCGGCCGGTCACTTCGCTGCCCAGCAGGGATCTCGAACGATCAACGGTGATACCAACACCGCCGGTGTTTACCGTCCCGTTGGCCACAACTTCCTGCACGGCGCCAGCGCCGACTGCCACCTGCTGAGCCTCAGCATCGACACGGATGTCTTGGAGGAGGCTCTGGCCTCGCTTCTGAACGCACCCGTCCGCGGCCGGCCGCGGCTGGCCGAACAAATGGACGTGCGTCGGGCACCGGGGCGTTCCTGCGCGGAACTGATCCGGTTCCTCGCAGACGAGATCCACAATCCCAACAGCCTGATCTATCAGCCCCTCGTTGCGGCTCCGCTGCAAGAGACCCTGGTCATGTCCCTGCTGTTTGCGGTGGATCACCAGTACCAGGATGCTTTGCGCCAGTCGGCACCACGTTGCCCCAGCCATCGCGTCAACCGGGCAATCGATGCGATCCGCGATGAGCCGCAGCGTCCCTATACCGTCGCCGCGTTGGCGAAGATCGCCGGTGTGGGCCTGGGATGTCTGCAACAGGAGTTCCACCGGCAGGTCGGCGTGCCGCCCATGGCGTATCTGCGCGAGGTGCGCTTGGCTCGGGCGCACAACGAACTCGTCGACGCCGATCCTGATCAGACATCCGTCGCCGACGTCGCCCGCCGGTGGGGGTTCGCTCGGCCGGGCTGGTTCGCCGACCGATACCGAAGGCTCTACGGCCTCGATCCCGCCGAGACACTGCGCCGCGGTAAGCACCACCACCGCTAGGGTCCTGAGTCGTTGATGTTCAGGAGCGCTTGTTGGCGGAGTGTCACCTACTGGGCACCGCGAGTGCGGCCAATCGGCGTACTGTGCCAGCTATGTTCGCCGATCCGATCAGGGCGGATCCACACGCCGCCAGCGTGCCCGCGACCGAGGCGCCGCAGCGCGCGTCCCGGAGCGCAGTACCGGTCGCGGCCCAGCAGATGCTCGCCCTGCAGACGGCCGGCGGTAACCAGGCCGTGCTCAGGATGATGGCACGGTCGCACACGGCCTACGCCGAGGAAGAACTGCCGGGTCCCGTCTCCCAAGGAGAGCCGGGTCCGACGTACGGCCCGGCGGTCGATTCGGCCCCGGCGGTCGATCCCGTGTCCGCCACCGGGGGCGGCCCCGCGGCCGCCTGCACGATCACCACCCGCACGAGGGCGGCGGCGCCGGACGGCACGGCGAACACGCGGACAAGGGTCGGCGCCAACGAGGAGGTCGAGCTGACCTCTTCCGTGCCGGTGATCTGGACGGCCAGCACCGGCACGGTCGTGCCGGCCGTGCTCGGCCCGCTGCCGAGCGCCACCGCGGTCTGGACGGCGCCGATGACGGCGGGCCCGGGCACGATCACCGCGACACCACCGGGCGGCACGGCGTGCACGATCGCCATGACCACCGTGACACCCGCCTCGCGCACTCTGACGGTGACCTCGGCGCGTTCGTACACCGCGGGCCTGTCCGGCTCCGGGTTCATCGCCAACGTCGTGATCAATCCGCTGGACGTGTCCTGGACGCGCATCGAGGTGCGCGAGGAGGCCGTGGATGCGGCCGCCACGGGTTACTACGACACCGTGTTGCACTGGAACGGCCTGATGCACCCGGTCGGGACCTGGCTACGGCTGAACGCCGCCAACGGTGGCCTGCGGGACACGGTCGGCACCAACCCGCCGGGTGGTCCGACGCCGTTCAGCGCCGGCCGGTTCACCTGGCCTATCCCGCAGAGTTTCCGGGAACCCGGGACCGGTGGCGGCGCCCGTTACAGCACCGGCACGCACCTGCAGGTCATGGCCGATGCGACGGGCGCCGAGACGACCAGCAAAGAAGGCGCCAGCGGGAGCCGGACGCCGTAGCCATGCCGACACCCCTGGATGCCGAGGCGGCCGCTTGGCGCGACCTGCCACGAGATGAGTACGACCGGACCGTGTACGCCCTGCTCGACGCCCTGCCGGCGGCCGACCCCGCAGTCCTCCCGCTGGCCAGCGCCACCCTGCGCCGCGACGCACCGACGTTGACCGACTCGGTGGCCCGCTGCGCGGAGCGCCTGATCGACTTCGCCGCCACCGCGACCGAGCCGGACCGCGCCCGCAGC
>NZ_JBFAZH010000159.1:0-10061 GCF_040681735.1 Actinoplanes sp. NPDC051633
TCCCTACCCGACGCTGTTCCTTTGTGTCGACGCCGGTCAGGGCTGCTGCGGATGAGACCTCCACTGGATGAGCTTCTCGCCGCGGTGAGCGGCGAGCGGATGGCGGCGACGGTCGCCGCGTTGGCGGCAGAGTCGTTCGCCGGGCGGCGGGTCGGCTCGGCCGGCGGCGCGGCCGCCCGCGCCTGGCTCGGCGGTCGCCTCGCCGATCTCGGTGCCGAGGTCAGCTTCGAGCCGTTCGGGGTCGCGGCCATCCCCGAGGTGTACGCAAAGCCGTCCGTGACCTGGCACGACGGCCACACGGTCCACACCCTCCGCTTCGGTCGCCAGGTCGCCGTGCACCCGGCCTCCGCCGAACAACCGCTCGTCCGCCGCGGGGCTCTGGGCAACGCCGGACGCACGACGCCGTCCGATCGGTGGCTGGTCGTGCCCGCCGGGATGCGGTTGTTCGACGCCTTCGGGCACGGCGACGGCGCGATCGGCCTGATCATCGGCAGGGACGTGGACGGCGACGGCTGGCAGTACACGATGCTCGCCGGACCCGGCCCAGGACCGCTGCCGGTGCTCGCGGTGGACACCGACACGCACGCCGCCCTGCAGTCGGCCGCCGAGCGCGGGACTGGTTGGCTGGCGGGCAACACGCCCATCCGCCGGCTCGATCTACCCGCCGCGAATGTCCACGGCCGGTGGCGCCCCGGCACGGATCTGCTCCTGACCGCGCACTACGACGGGGTCGGCGATCTGCCCGGTCTGCGCCAACCTGCGGCCGCGGACAACGCCAGTGGCGTCGCCGTCGTCCTGGAAACGGCCCGGGTGCTTTCGTCGGCGCTGCCCGCCGGCGTCGGTCTGACGGTGGCGCTGCTCGATGCCGAGGAAGCCGGCGCCCTGGGGTCGGCGCACCACGCCGCCCAGCTCCGCCACAACGCAGCCACCCCGATGGTCATCAACGTCGACGGCGCCGGGTGCCTGCATGAAACCGTCGCCGTCGAAGCAGGCGGGCCCGCGCACGCTCTGCTCGCCGTACTCGACCAGGCGGGCCGCCACACCGGGCTGCCGCTGGCCGCCGGCCCGGTCGCGTCGGACAACCGCCGCTACGCCGCCGCCGGTTTCGCCGCGGTGGGGATCGGCGCCGGCATGGCCGGCTATCACAGCCCCGCCGACACGCCTGACCGCGTCGAGACCGCCACCCTCACCGCCGTCGCCCGGCTCGTGGTGGCGACCGCCTGGCACGCGGCCGCCCGGCCACACCACCTGACCAGTCCCCCTTTCATCTTTGACAGGAGTTCATCGTGAACACGCACCTCGACCGCCTGCCGGTCGTCGTCATCGGCGCCGGGCCGGTCGGCCTCGCCGCCGCCGCCCACCTCGCCGAGAGCGGCCTCGACTTCACCGTCCTGGAAACCGGCGACGGCCCCGCCGCCGCGGTCCGTCTGTGGGGCCACGTCCGGCTGTTCTCCCCGTGGCGGTTCAACATCGATCCCGCGGCGGCCCGGCTGCTCGGCGAAGCCGGCTGGGTCCGGCCCGACGACGACAAACTGCCCACCGGCGCCGAGCTGGCCGCCGACTACCTGCAGCCGCTCGCCGAGCTTCCCGCGCTGAAGTCGCAGATCCGCTACGGCGCCCGCGTCGCCGCCGTCACCCGGCTCGGCCTCGACCGGCTGCGCACCGCCGGCCGCGACACCACACCGTTCCTGGTGCGCCTGGCGACCGGCGAGGACATCCTCGCCCGGGCCGTGATCGACGCCTCGGGCACCTGGGGCACGCCCAACGTCCTCGGCGCCTCCGGCATCCCCGCACACGGCGAGACCGAAGCGGCGTCCTATCTCGAGCACGCACTCCCGGACGTGCTGGGCGCCGACCGCGATCGGTTCGCCGGCAAGCGGATCCTGGTCGTCGGCGCCGGGCACTCCGCCGCCAACACCCTGCTCGCCCTGGCCGACCTCGCCGAGCAGGCACCCGGCACGGTCGTCACCTGGGCGATCCGGTCCGACAGCCCGGCCCGCACCTACGGCGGGGAAAGCGCCGACGCGCTGCCCGCCCGCGGCGCCCTCGGCACCGTGCTGCGCGCACACGTCGACGCCGGCCGCATCAACCTGATCACCCGCTTCTCCGTGGCAACCGTCAACCAGGACGCCGACGGCGGTGTTGTGGTCTCCGACGGCAGCCGCGAGGTCGTGGCCGACCGGATCGTCGCCGCGACCGGCTTCCGGCCCGACCACAGCCTCACCACCGAGCTGCGCCTCGACCTGGACCCGATCATGGGTTCCACCCGCGCGCTGGCTCCGCTGATCGACCCGAACGAGCACTCCTGCGGCACCGTGCCCCCGCACGGCGTCGACGAACTCGGCCACCCTGAGCCCGGCTACTACGCGATCGGCGTCAAGTCCTACGGCCGGGCGCCGACGTTCCTGATCGCCACCGGCCACGAGCAGGCCCGCTCGGTCGTCGCCGCACTCGCCGGCGACTGGGATGCCGCTCGCGACGTGCAGCTCGATCTGCCGGAGACCGGTGTCTGCAATGGAAACCCGGTCGTCGGCCAGGAGAACATCGCCGAGGAGGGCGGCGGCTGTGGCGCGCCCGCGGCCGAACCGGCCGGCCGAGGCCTCGCGACCGGCATCGCCGGTGGGCTGATCAGTTCACCGCTGACCCTGATCACTCTGCCATCCGCCACCGACGAGCAGACCGGCGGCTGCTGCGGCTGAGGCATGGCAAAGACCCATCAGATGGCCGCCGGGCCGGTGCCCGGCGGCCGATCCGCTGCCGACTCGAGCCGGGCGCGGGGGATCGTCGCCGCGCTGGCGGTCACCCAGACCGTCGGGTACGGCACGCTCTACTACGCGTTCGCCGTGTTCCTCACCCCGATCGCCGCCGACCTGCACACCTCCACCGCCGCGGTCACCGGTACGTTCACCGTGTCGATCCTGATCTCCGCTGTGCTCGCCGTACCCGTCGGACGGTGGCTGGACCACCGCGGCGGCCGCGCCCTCATGACCGCCGGCTCCCTCCTGGGAGCCGTCATGCTCGTCGCCTGGTCCCAGGTGCACACCCTGTGGCAGCTCTACCTGGTGCAAGCCGGCATCGGCGTCGCCGCCGCCGCAAGCCTCTACGAGGCCGCCTTCGCGGTCGTCATCGCCTGGCACAGCCCGCGCCGGCGCCCGAACGCCCTGCTCGCGCTCACCGTCGTCGCCGGATTCGCCAGCACCGTCTTCCTGCCGCTCACCGGCCGGCTGGTCGACGACCACGGCTGGCGCACCGCCCTGCTGGTCCTGGCCGCAATCCAGGGGCTGCTCACCGTCCCGTTGCACGCACTGGTCCTTCGCGCCCCGCCCCGCGCCTCGACCAGAACGGAACACCAGCGAAGCCACCCACCGATCCCGTTGCGCACGGTCCTCGGCGACCGTGGTTTCTGGCTGCTCGGCATCAGCTTCACCGCGCACACCGCGGCCATCGCCGTGGTCACCGTGCACCTCGTCGCCGCGCTCATCGCCTGGGGACACCCGGCCACCTTCGCGGCCACCGTCGCCGGGCTGTTCGGCGTGCTGTCCGTGACCGGGCGCCTGGCCACCACCGGCCTGCAACGCCGCTACCGCACCACCACCGTGGTCGCCGCCATCTTCGTCATCCAAGGCATCGCCGCAGCCCTCCTGCCGATCGCCGGTCACCACCGGGCCGGCGCGACCATCGCGGTGATCGGGTTCGGGCTCGGCTTCGGCGTCGCCTCCATCGCCAAACCGCACCTGCTGGCCCAGCGCTACGACACCCGCCGCTACGCCACCATCGCCGGGATGATGGTCGTCCCCATCACCATCGCCAAAGCGGCCGCGCCCCTGGCCGCTGCAGGCCTGCACGCGGGCAACGGCGGGTACACCGGCGTTTTCATCGCCACCGCGATCACCTGCGTCGTCGCAGCCGCCGCCCTGGCCGCCACGCCCGCGCCGCGTCCCCGATAGAGGCGTTCACGCGTCGGACGGCTGAGTGGCCCAACTCGCCAGCAGTTGCAGCGCGGCGTGGGATGCGGAGTCGGGTTCGGCGCTGTACATGACCAGGCTCTGGCCGGGGTCGGAGGGCAGCGGCATGGACTCGAAGGGCAGTTCGAGGTCGCCGACCACCGGGTGGTGGATGCGCTTGGCGCCGGTCAGGTGTGCCCGCACGTTGTGCGCGGCCCAGCGGACCCGGAAGTCGTCGCTGCGGGTGGACAGCTGCCCGATCAGGTTCGACAGGTGCTCGTCGTACGGGTCCCGGCCGGCCGAACCGCGCAGCAGAGCGACGGCGTCGTCGGCGGCCTGGGCCCAGTCGCGCCAGAAGTCGCCCGCGTGGCGGTCGAGGAACAGGAAGCGGGCATGGTTCGGCGGCTTGACCGGGTCGTCGAAGATCGGCGCGTACAGGGCCCGGCCCAGCTCATTGGCGGCCAGGATGTCCAGGCGTGAGTCGACGATCAACGCCGGGGTCAGCACCATCGAGTCCATGATCCGCTGCACCGTGGGCCGCACGCGGGCCTGCGGTGGCCGGCGACGTGCGGGGGGCCGGGTGTTGCTCGCCGCCTGCACGAGGTCGTACAGGTGGGCGCGCTCGTCGTCGGTGAGCTGCAGGGCGTGGGCGATGCCGTCGAGCACGCTTTCCGAGGCGCCCGACACGTTGCCGCGCTCGAGCCGGATGTAGTACTCGGCGCTGATCCCGGCGAGGGTGGCGACCTCCTCACGGCGTAGCCCGGCGACGCGGCGGCTGGTGCCGTACACGCGAAGCCCGGCCTGCTCGGGGGTGATCCGCGCGCGCCGGGTGGTGAGGAACTCCCGGATGTCGGCGCGGACCTGCTGCTTGTCGGCCATGGGTTCGACCGTACGCGTCCGTTTTGCCCAGCTGACAGACCCTGCCAGGACCCCCCTGCCATTACCTGGGCAACAGGGACTCCTCCGGATCGCGGACCTGCGGTTGCCTGGATGACATCAGCAGGCACCTACGTCTCAGAAGGAAGAACATCATGAACACCGAGGTCACTGTCGTCATCGGCGCCGGCGCCATGGGCCAGGCGATCGCCCGCCGCATCAGCGTCGGCAAGACGATCCTGCTCGCCGACATCAACGAGGACGCCGCCCGGGCCGCCGCGACGGCCCTGACCGGCGCCGGATACCAGACCAGCACGGCCCGCGTCGACGTGTCCTCCGAGGCGTCGGTCCGCGAGCTGGCCGACACGGCCGCGCAGCTCGGCGCCGTCATGCATGTCGTACACACCGCCGGCCTCTCGCCCGCGCAGGCCTCCCCGGAAGCGATCCTCGCCGTAGACCTGGTCGGCACCGCGTACGTCCTCGACGAGTTCGCCCGCGTCATCGCACCCGGCGGCTCCGGCATCGTCATCTCCAGCCAGGCCGGCTATATGATCCCGCCGCTGCCGCAGGAGCAGAACGAGGCCCTGGCCCGCACCCCGGCCGGTGACCTCGCCGGACTGCCGTTCCTGCAGCCCGACACGATCACCAACTCCGGCATCGCGTACGCCGTTGCCAAGCGCGCGAATACCCTGCGCACCCAGGCCGCCGCCGTGACCTGGGGCGACCGTGGTGCCCGCGTCAACTCGCTGAGCCCGGGCATCATCATGACCCCGCTCGCGCTCGACGAGCTCAACTCCCCGGCCGGCGCCGCGTACCAAGCGATGATCAAGGCGTCGGCGGCCGGCCGGGTCGGCACGCCCGACGAGATCGGCGCCGTCGCCGCGTTCCTGATGGGCCGCGACGGCGCCTTCATCACCGGCTCCGACCTGCTCATCGATGGCGGAGTGATCGCCTCCATTGCCGCCGGCCGCTACCAGGTTCAGATCGGCCGATCGTCCTGACAGCAGCCCCGTTTCGTCGTCGTCGGCCGGGGGTACGTTATGAGATCTGGTCGGCGCTCGGCGTCGGCGAGACAGCGTCAAGAAGCGGCGCGGTCCCGGACCCGCACCATCGCGGTCCGGCAGTGACCCGAACGCTCCGCCCTACACCGGCGACCGGTGCGGTGGCGTGTCAACGTGACGCTTCGATGACGAACCGGCAGGCCATGAAGCCGGCCTCGCCGCAGCCGGGGAGGAGTCCCGTGGCCGACCTGAGTCCCCTACCGAGTCGCCCGGACACCGGAGTCGGGCGGCCCGGGCCGGGAACGGACTCAGGGCTGCGCCCGGCGGCGGGCCGGCCGCTGGAGCTTTCCGCGACCGTCGTGGGGTTCGACGGTGTGGTCATCGGCAGTGTGACGCGACACCGCGAGCCCGGCCGGACCGATTCGGCTCTTCCGCACGACGTGGTCGTGGTGAGCGTCGAGGGGGCTGTCGATGCCGACACCGGCCAGCTGCTGCACACCGCGCTCTTCGAGGCGCTGAAGGCCGGCTCCCGGGTCTGCTGCGACCTCAGCCGCGTGACCTTCTTCGGCGCCACCGGAGTCAACATCGTCCTCACCGCGCACCTGCACGCCGCCGCGACCGGCCGCCACTTCACCGTGCAAGGTGCACGCGGGATCACTCGACGGGTCCTCACCATCACCGGAGTGGACGAGACGTTGACCTTCGCCCAGGAGGGGACGTTTTCATGACGACGCCGTCGCAACAACCGCCCGTCCCGTACCCGCATGTGCAAAGCCCGCTCACGGCGGGCCTGATCGTCCTGGCCGGGACGCCGGACGACGCCTCCTGGGTCGACCGTCAGCTCGTGACGATCGCGCAGTTGAGCGCCGACCTGATCACACCGGTTGCCTACGCCTCGGTCACCGCCTACCGCGACGACGCCGTCGCCACCGTGGCGACCAGCAGCGAGATCGCCCGCGCCGTCGACCAGGCGCAGTACGACGAGCAGGACGGCCCGTGCCTCGAGGCCCTGGACACCGCATCCCCGGTGGCCGTGCCGGAGGTCGCCGCAACCATGCGGTGGCCGGGCTTCCGCGACACCGCCTACCGGCTGGGTGTCCGGGCGTCGTTGTCGATTCCGCTCTTCGCCGGCCGCGGCACCGCCGTGGCCGCCCTGAACCTCTACGGTCGTCACCCCGCGGCCTTGGCGCCATTGACCGCCGCCGTGTGGGCCACGTACGACCCGGGCGGCCCGGACGCGAGCGCCCAGCGGCACGGCCTGGACGACGGCAGCGAAGCACTGACCGCCGGCCTGGCCGGCGCGTTCGCCGTCCGCGCGCGCATCCAGCAGGCCATCGGCGTCATCATGGAGACCACGCACGGCACCCCCGACACGGCCTACCTCAACCTGCGCATGCGCGCGGCCGAGGCCGGAACCACGCTGATCGACGCCGCGACCGCCGTCATGGACGAGCTGCATTTGTGATGCCGACGCCGTCAGCGGGCGGCGGTGGTCGCACCGGGCGCAGGCATAGCGGTTCTGTTCCGGGGTAAGCGGCGCCGGAGTCAGGACCGGACGTCAGGCGGGCAGACGGGGGAACCATCAGTGAACACCGGCGTGCATGGATTCTTGGCCGGGCATCGGGATGCCGTCGTCGCCGAGTTGGCGGAGTGGCTCCGGGTGCCCTCGGTCGCCGGGGTTCCGGAACACCTGGTTGATCTTCAACGGTCGGCGAACTGGCTGGCCGCGGCTCTGCGCCGGACGGGCTTTCCGTCGGTCGAGGTGTGGGACACCGATAGCGGTCCGGCGGTGTACGGCGAGTGGTGCGCCGAACCGGACGCTCCCACGGTCCTGGTGTACAGCCATCACGACGTGCGCGCCGCGAAGGACGAGGAGTGGGACGAGACCGCGCCGTTCGAGCCGACCCTGCGCGACGGGTACCTCTACGGGCGCGGGGCCTCGGATGCCAAGGGGCAGGTCCTCGCCCACCTCTGGGGCGTGCGGGCCCACCTGGCCGCCACCGGCCGCCGGAACCCTGCGGTGAACCTGAAGTTGCTGGTGGAGGGCGAGGAGGAGACCGGGTCCGCCAACCTGCAGCAGCTGCTGCAGGACAACCGGGATCGGCTCGGCGCGGACCTGATCGTCTTCTCGGACACGCTGATGTGGCGCGCCGACCATCCGGCGGTGTGCGTCAGCATGCGCGGCACCATGCTCGCGCAACTGGAGGTCATGGGACCTTTGCAGGACGTGCACAGCGGTGCGGTGTCCGGGCCGGCGCCCAACCCGATCCTGGAGTTGAGCCGGCTGCTCGGGCAATTGCACGACGACAAGGGCCGGATCACGGTGCCCGGCTTCTACGACGACGTCGTCGAGCCCTCGCAGCGTTTCCGCGACGAACTGGCCGCGCTTCCGTACACCGACGCCGACTGGCTGGAGCGGTCCCGGACCCGCAGCATCGGCGGCGAGGCCGGGTACACGGTGCTGGAACGCTTGTGGACCCGCCCGGCGATCGAGGTGACCAGCGTGATCGGCGGCGATCCGATCGGGCCGTCGCGAGCGGCCGTGCCGTCGCTCGCCACGGCCGACCTCAGCATCCGTTACGTATGTGACCAGACCGGCGCCGGCATCGCCGAGCAGCTGCGACAATGGGTCGCCGACACGATCAGCGACCGGTTCGAGCACCGGCTCACCGTGTCCCCGGAGGCCGCGCAGGACCCGTACCGGACACCGGATGACCTTCCCGCGGTCGCGGCCCTGGCCGAGGCCATGCAGGAGGGGTTCGGGCATCCCGCCGGGCGGATGGGAAACGCCGGCGGTGGCCCGGTGGTGCTGCTGTCGCAGAGCGTCGGTGCGCCGGCGGTGTTCTTCGGCACGGGTCTGCCGGAGGACCACTGGCACGACAGCAACGAGCGGGTCTCCCTCGACGTGCTACTTGCCGGCGCGGCCACGCTGGCCGCCTTCTGGGAGCGACTTCCGCGGCGTTGACCCGGTCGCGGCCGTCTGCGGCGTCGTACAGTCGGCACCTGATGGAAGCTGTGGGGAGGGTCGCGCTCGGCGCCGGCGTCGGCCTGCTCGTGGTGTGGCTCGCGCTGATCGCCGCGATGCTGGTGGCTGGGCGTCGCTTTGAGCGGCCCGGGCTCGGCGAGATGCTGCGGCTGCTGCCGGATCTGCTGCGGCTGCTCAAACGTCTGGCCGGGGACCGAGCTCTGCCCCGCGCGGTGCGGGTACGGCTGTGGCTGCTGCTGGTCTACCTCGCCGTGCCGATCGACCTGATTCCCGACTTCATTCCGGTCATCGGTTACGCCGACGATGCGATCATCGTCGCGTTGGCGCTGCGGTCGGTGGCCCGGCGCTGCGGGCGGCAAGCGCTGCATCGGCACTGGCCCGGCAGCCCGGCCGGGCTCGCCGCTGTACTACGCGTGGCGGGCATCCGCGACTGATTCCTGTCAGTGGCGGTATGCGTTCTCGACCAGGGTGGAGGCGACGTCGCGCACTTTGCGGTTGGCGTCCTGGGACAGTTGGGTGAGGATGGCGAAGGCCTGCTCCGGGGTGCAGCGGCGTTCGCCCATGATGATGCCTTTGGCCTGTTCGATGACGGCCCGGCTTTCCATCGCCTTCTGCATGTGGCCGGCCAGGGTGGCCTGGGTTTCGTACAGGTGGGCGTTGGCCAGACCGACGGCGGCGAACCCGGCTAACGTCTGGGCGATCGTGACCGCGTCGTCGTCGAAGGCGTTCGGGGTGGTGGCGTAGATGTTGAGCGCGCCGGTGACGTGCTCGTGCACGGGCAGGCCGACCGACAGGGAGCTGCGCGCACCGGCCTTCGCGGCGGACCGGGCCCAGCCGGGCCACCGCTGCTCGCTGCTGGTGTCGGGCACGATCAGGCTCGAGTTGGTGCCGGCGGCCTCCAGGCACGGGCCGTAGCCACGTTCGTACTGCTTCTCATCGAGGGCAAGGGCGAGTTCGCCGGTGAACGCGGCGGTCTGCGGGTCGTTGCCGTGCAACAGGGTGACACTGACTTCGTCGGCTCCGGGGATCGTGCGTTTGGCCAGCTGCGCGATCTTGTCCAGCAAGGTGTCGATGTCGATGTCGGCGAGTCGGATGCGGCCCAGCTCGGCGAATGCCTCGTTCGGGTCCAGGGGTTCGACGGGCGTCATGGCGAAGCGTCCTTAACGAGGGCGCGTACCACACCAGGTGTCTGGGGCGGGGTGCGCGGATCGCTGCAGGGCTCCTGAGGTGGAGTCCGGGATCCGCGCCGCTTCT